>NZ_JAOVQN010000015.1:0-126996 GCF_025673445.1 Ruegeria marisflavi | reverse complement strand
AAGGTGAGGGGGGTGTCCTCGGCGGTGGTGCGGCTGTCATCTCCGGCGAAGGGGGCGTCGTTGACCGGGGTGACGGTTAATGTAACAACCCCGGACGAAAATCCGCCTTGGCCGTCGGAGACAGTGTAGACAAACGTGTCCGTGCCAGAAAAATCCGGGTTAGGCGTATAGGAAAAGGCCCCGTCCGGAGAGATGTTGAGCATCCCATGCTCGGGTGAGGTCGCAATAGTGACAAAAAGTTCATCTCCGTCAATATCGCTGTCGTTGTTCAGAACAGAGCCCGAGATCGTGCCATCTTCGTTCAGAGTGAACCGGTCTGGAACAGCATCAGGTAAATCGTTCACAGCAAGGACATTGATCGTGACTGTGCCAGAGAGGACTTCTCCGTTGCTCGACGTCACACTGTAGGTAAAGCTGTCGGTGCCAAAGAAGTTCGGCTCTGGGGTGTAGGTGAAAGATCCATCTGTTGAAAGCCGGACTGAACCATTATTAGGCGAATCCTGAACCGAGAACGACTCTGGGCGAACCGATCCGACCTCAAAGGCGATTCGTCCTTCGATCGGTGAATTGCCCCCGGCATCCTCGTTTCCTGTTATGACCAAGTCTTGAGGATCCGGTGTGTCAAAGGGATCACGAACATTGTCTATGTTTGGGCTGACCCTGCCTTCATTGAACTGAGATTCTTCATCAAACTGTAAATCTTCATTCTCCGGAACTTCGTCCGGTTCAGCAGGTGATTTCAAATCATCCAGTTGGGGCCTGGATGGTGTTCCATGGAAATTATGCGACCCGATTTCGACGTAGTTCTCGCCAAGGAGAAGGCGTTGCTGCGCTGAGGCAAAGGCCGCAAGAGCATCGGCTATCAGGTCGGCATCTTCGGCTTCATCACCTACGGCACGGGGCAACTCAATCGCAATGCCCTCGACCGCAGAGATCAGCCAAGCGGTATCTGTCGCGGTGATGGTGGTGATTAGCGTGTTTTCTAAATCATAGACGTCAATTGTTCCCAGATGCCCATCCGGGTCATAGTTCAACGCGACCGTGAGGCGCGTTACTTCTTCGACCTTGGACAGCAGGGCCGAGACGTTGGTGCCGCGAATGCCCATCGTAGCCGCTGGAGTGGTGACGTCCATGTCACCCGTCTTGGCCACTTGCCCGGCGATGAAAACAAAGCCTCCGTTTATCAGGTTGAACTTGCTGCTATTGTCGGTTCCTTCGGGCGAGTAGACGAGTTCGTCAATCACCATGCGAGATGACTCGGACAGTGAAAATATTGTGCCATCTGCGAATGTGACAGACACGCGCCCATCGCTGTCGGTCAGCAAAACATCGTTGGCATAGATCTTGGTGCCGATATTCAGATCATCAATCGATCCATCGAGACGCTGCACATGTGCGCCGCCGGACAACAGTTCAACCTGACCAATTGGGATGGAAGCTTGCGCCGCACCGACCTGGGCGAAGAGAGAGTCGAGCCCGGCACCGGATAACAGACGAACTGTGTCACCGTGCAGCACGCCACCGTCGGAAGACACCAGATCGCGCGGATCAAGTTCAGAAAAATAGTTAATTATTCTAAGGGATTGCCCTTCTGTGTCGACAATATTCAGGTCCGAACCGACCTTCACAAACTCGGCTGTAAAGAGCTTCAAATCAGAGGGCAAGAATATCGGGCCGTCTTCGGTATGCAAAATTTGCCCGAAGGAATGCTGAGGATCAAAGTCAAGTTCAGCGGTCGCTCGAACCATGCTCAAGCTCCGTTACAAAGGAAAATATGAACAAAAGGTTAACACACCTAGGCGATTCGACCTAAGAGATTCAAAAATAGGGCGAAATCGAGGCGCTCTGCCGGGAAATTTTTGAAACTTCCTCAAGTGTAAAAAAATGTGGCTAAGATAAGCAACTGTTTCCACTCGTCCTAGATCAGCGAGTCGTTGTTGTTCGCAGGGCAGATCAAATTGGAAGACCAAGTTCGTGGCTTTATGGAAAGCGAGAAAACTCAGTTGGAGCCGCCTTTCGGGCTTCCTGCTCGTGTTTGCTCTTTTGACCTTGCGAATTGTCGACCCGATTTTCGTCGAACGTTTGCGCCTGCAGGCGTTTGACCAGTTCCAGCGTCTAAATCCCCGCGAAATTGCACCGTTTCCAGTTGCTATTCTGGATATCGATGACCGTAGCCTGAGTGAAGTTGGCCAATGGCCTTGGCCAAGAACGACGATCGCTGAACTGACGGATCGAGTGTTTCAAGAGGGCGCTGCCGCGATGGCCTACGACATAGTGTTCTCGGAACCGGACCGGCTGTCGCCAAATGCGATTGCGGCCGACAACCCTGGGATTTCCAGTGAAATTCGTTCCCAGTTGATGCAACTTCCGAGTAACGACACGGTTCTCGCACAGTCCTTTTCTCGTAATCGCGTTGTATTGGGTGAAACGAGTGTGCGCAGCGGCTTGCAAGCGTCCGGGGTAGAGCGGGAGATTCAAAAGGTCCCGCATGCAATTATCGGTCCGGATCCGAGACCTTACATGTTGAAATTTCCAGAGCTGGTTCAGAACTTGCCGATCCTGAATGAGGCTGCGCCCGGGCGCGGGGTGTTTACCGTTTTACCCGATGCGGACGGTATTTACCGACGCGTTCCAATCGTGATGATGGTCGAAGGCGCGTTGCGGCTCAGTCTTTCCTTGGAACTTTTGCGTATCGCCACAGGAGGCGACGCCTTTGCCGTGCGGACCAACGATGCGGGAATAGATGGCGTCGTAGTTGCAGGGCAGGTGATCAAGACCCAAGGCGACGGTACCGTCTGGACACGTTTTTCAGCCTCAAGCTCCAATCGGTTTGTCTCTGCCGCTGACCTGCTTCAAGGCAAGGTGCCGCAAAATCGTTTGGCGGGACATCTGGTGCTCGTGGGTACTTCAGCCATTGGTTTGGAGGACTTCCGTGCGACGCCTTTGGGCGTGCCGATGGCCGGGGTCGAAATACATGCTCAATTGCTGGAAAACGTTTTAGCTGGTACGCTGTTGAAGCGCGAGAATATCGCCGATGGAAAAGAGCTGCTAACTGCGGCGGCCATGACAATTCTTGTCATTGCGCTCGCGCCTATGCTGCACGCCGGTGTCTTGATCATAAGTACGTTGGTGCTTGTGTCTGCTTATGGCATTTACTCCTATCTGATGTTTTTGTGGCAGAGTCAGTTGGTTGATCCCACATTCCCGATTGTCGCGACAATGTTGACCGTCATGTTAATGTCGAGCACCAACTATTTGCGCGAGGAACGCCGCAGGAACCGTATCCGGAACGCCTTTGGCCAGTACGTAACGCCCGCTCTGGTGGCGCAGCTTGCCGACAGCATGGACGCGCTCAAGTTGGGAGGTGAGCGCCGCGATCTTTCTGTTCTGTTCAGCGACGTGCGTGGGTTCACGACGATCTCGGAAGAGTTCCGTGACGATCCCCAAGGACTTACCAAGCTGATGAACGAGATGCTCACTGTGATGTCCGAACCTATCCTGAAATCCGGGGGCACAATCGACAAGTTCATGGGTGATGCGGTGATGGCATTCTGGAACGCTCCGCTAGAGACCAAAGATCATCCACGTGCCAGTTGTCGTGCCGCTCTGGAAATGGTCCGTGCGGTTGAAGAGTTCAACCGCAACAGGATGGCAAACCAAGTTGGAAAAGAACCGGTCCACCCAATCCATATGGGAGTGGCGGTAAACTCCGGTCCCTGTTTTGTCGGCAACATGGGCAGCAACAGCCGTTTCGACTATACCGCGTTGGGCGATACGGTGAACGTGGCGTCACGCCTTGAAGGACAAACAAAGCATTACGGAATGTCGATTATCATCGGCGAGAGAACAGCCCAGATCGTCGATGGCGAGTTTGCGTTGCTGGAACTGGACCTTATCCGGGTCAAAGGCAAGCATGAACCTGAACGGATATTTGGTTTGATGGGCGGTGAACGGCTGGCAGGCAGCGATGAGTTCAAAACGTTATCCGCCACCAGCGCCGAGATGCTGACTGCCTATCGTACGGGGCAGTGGCAGAAAGCTCTGGAACTCATCGCGGCGATGGAGCGCCAAGCTGCCCGTCTTGACCTCGACCTGCACGACTATTGTGCTCTATTCAGTGGACGCATAGCACGGCAGAGCGAGTTGCCGGAGGACCCTGATTGGGATGGGATCTTCGATGCATCGGAAAAGTAACCTCAGCGCTCTCGCATCGCCTCATATTGAGCTCGCCGTATCGGCTTGAGCAGATAGTCCATCACGGTTCTCTTGCCTGTAAGAATGTCGACTTTGGCAACCATTCCCGGAGAAATCGGCAGTGGATCGCTTTCGGGGCCCAAAAAGTTTTGGTCCGTTTCCACGACCACTTTGAAAAACTCCGTACCGTCTTCGGCGGTAACGGTGTCTGCTCCTATCCGCTCGACACGGCCTTTTAAGGATCCGTAGATCAAGTAGTCGTAAGCCGTGATCTTGATTGAGACTTCAGCTTTTGGTTTCACAAACGCGACATCGGTTGGGCGCAGGTAGGCTTCGATTATCAGGCCATCGTCGGTCGGGACAATTTCGGCAAGGGGTTGGCCGGGCGCCACCACCGCGCCGGGAGTATTGATAGCAAGTGCGTTTACAGTGCCGCGCAGTGGTGCGCGTATCATTGTTCGGGCGACCCTGTCACTGGCGGCACGCAGGGTCTCCTCCACTACGGAAAGCTCTACCTGTAATTGGGCTAATCGCTGGCGAGCGGTCAACAGGTATCCCGAACGCGCAACTTCGATTTCGGATCTGGCCTGGGTAATCGCGGACTGGAGCCGGGCCTTTGTCGCTTCGCCGACCGCCAAGTCGCCCTCCAGCGCCGCCAATTGGGAGTTTAAACGCAAAAGTTCGATCTTTGGGAAAACCCCTGTTTGCGTCATGTTGGTGGCCAACTCTACCTCTTCCCGCAGGGGTTCGACCATCTTGCTGCGTTTCAGTTGCTGTGCTTCCAACTCGGCAAATTCGCTTTGCCGCTGAACTAAGCGATCATTCAAAACGTCGAGCTCGCGTGCCAGCTGATGACGACGGGTGTAAAACAGTTCGTGTTCCGCACCGGTGGCACGGGGATTTGTGCTCACCAGGTCATTCGGAAAGGAGACCTCCTCAGACATGTTCGATTCGGCGACGAGGCGTATCCGTTCTGCTATCAGGGCGCTGAGGCGCTGATTCAGTTCACCCATTTCCGAAGAAAAACGGGTGTCATCAATCTGCATGAGAACATCACCCTGTTGGACCAGATCTCCTTCGGATACGTCGATGCTTTGCACGATCCCGCCTTCAAGGCTCTGAACGATCTGAACCTTGCTTGACGGGATCACCTGACCATCGCTGCGGGTGTATTCCTCGATTTCACTTGAGTTGGCCCAAAAAAAGAATGCACCGACTGCGGCAGCAATCAAAAGCAATAGCCGCCGTGATAAGGCGCTACCGGCCTTTCGCCCCATCGAAGTGGGTCTGTTTGAATAGGTCGCTTCGATACGCTGGCCGAACACTACGCACCTGCCCGTTGTTCGGACGTCGTGCCGCTGCGCAATGATGCCAGCACCTGCTCGCGGGGACCATCAAGTACGACTTTACCCTTGTCCAGAACAACAAATCGGTTTGCGACTGCCGCAACCGGCTGCCGGTGCGTGCACAGGATTAACCCAGTCTCTCGATCCAGGTCCTCGCCAAGCCGGCGGCAAACCCGCGTTTCCATCTCCTGATCCATTGCGTTTGTTGGTTCATCGAGGAACAGAAGCTTTGGCTCGCGCAACAATAGACGCGCCAGCGTAAGGGCCTGCATCTGGCCACCTGACAGCCTCATGCCCCGGTCCCCGATGAAAAGTTCCAACCCCTCCGGGGTCGCTGAAACGAACTCGTCAAGCCCGGAAAGGAAGAGCGCCCGTTCGATTTCAGACTGAGTGCTGTTTGGTCGCCCGGTCAGCAGGTTATCGCGGAGTGTTCCTGTAAAGAATTCACAGGTTTGCGGGAGATACCCTATCCCTTCACGAAGCTCTGTCGGGTCGAACTGGCTCAAATTGTGGTTGTCGATCAGCAATGTTCCACTGTTTGGCGCGATCAGACCAGCCAGCATCATGCCCAAAGTCGACTTGCCCGAACCGACCCGCCCCAAAACCGCGACCCGCTCGCCAGGGGAAATGACGAGGTTGATCCGATCCAGAGCGGTCACGCTGCTGCCCGGATAGCTGAATGTAATGTCCCTGAGGGCAATCGCTCCCTTTCGGACACGCAAGTTTGAACGCACCACCGCCGTCCGCTCGACAGGAGCGGCCATGAGGTTATTTAGGGCGTGTAGCGATTTGCGCGCGTACTGTGCCCTGAAGATGGTCTGCGCGATAGTCGCAAGAGGCGCCAACGCTCGCGACGACAGGATGTTGGCTGCAATCAGCCCACCGATGGTCACGTCACCCTCAACCACTAGGTAGACACCCCATAGGATGATCCCTACGCTGGTCAATTGTTGTGTGGCAATTGTCATGCTCTGGGTGAAGTTGGCCCAAATGCGCGAATAGCTTCTCAAACGAGTAGAAGCGGCAACCGCTTCCTCCCAATACCGCTGCATGATGTGTTCCGCGTTCAGCGTCTTGATTGTCGTCACGCCGGACAACGCTTCGGAAAGCAGACCCATTCGACGGGATTCCACCTCGATGGATGATTTGGCCGCTCGTGCCAACGGGATTTGCGCCAAAACAGCGGCTGCTAAGGTGACGAAAATCGCCAGGAGTGGTACATAGGCCAGCGGTCCCACGATCAGGAAGAGCGCCCCGATAAAAACGCCGACGAACAAGAAATCGACCGCGGCGATAAAGGACGCGGATGCAAACAGCTCTCTGATAGATTCGTACTCCCGCACCAGGGACGCAAGTCCGGCCGCGCCTACTTCTCTCGCCGTTAGCCGGATATTCATGACCTGGCGAAACAGGTCCGACGCGATTTTCAGGTCGACGCGTCGGCTGATCTGCTCTAGCAGGCTGCTCCTGATTTGGCGCAGCAACAGATCAAGGCCGATCGCGATGCATACTCCCGTGGCCAATGTCCAAAGGGTAACTGTCGAAAATGTCGGAATCACCCGGTCATAGACATTCATGACAAACAGCGGCAGCGCCAGCCCCATCAGGTTTATCAGCAGAGTGGCGATCATGACATGGAGCCAGCCACGCCAGTTCTGGCGCACCGGTCTCCAGAACCAAGACGAACCGGGTGCGTCGACGCTGTCGTCGTATGCTACACGGGGTCTGGCATTTTCATCTTCCATCGGGGTAACCAGCAGAAGATCGGGCTTCACGCGTCCCTCTACGAGTCGCAGCGTCTGGATTTCATCTGTTTCAGAGCCAGGTTCCCGGGTGGTGGCGGTCCGGTTCTTGGTATCTATTGCATTTATTATCAATGGTTTGTTGCGGCTGTCGAATGCGATACACGGTAGCACGACAGGATCGAGATGGCGTAGTTTAGTGCGATGCAATCGCGTTCTGAACCCAAGGGTTGCCAGAGCCAATTCCAGATCTTCAGAATTGTCGAGATTCGCGCCCGCCGGAAGTCGCGACAAGACAGCCGTCTGAGTGAACGGTCGCATGTAGTAGTCGGCAAACCATTGCACCAATCGCAAGCCTGGCCGTTCACCGACATGAACAAGGGACGGGCTTACTACGTCCTCGACGTCAAGTCCTTTATCCTTACTTGTTCCTTCATTCATCTTTTCACGATCGGAACCGCCCGATCAACGACGTCAAGAGGCTTCTGCAACTCGTTCGCTTGTACTGCCAGCAGCAGCGCCTCTCCCGTACTGTCGATGCCAAAATACTGGGCAAGCCTACTTTGCGCGGCAAGCATGCGATAAGCATTAAACGTGGCTCCGGCCCTTGCATCAATCAACTCGATGCGAGACCTGAACAACTCGGTTTCGCCGATAAGCAGATCAAGCAGGCTGCGCGTGTCCAACTGGAATTCCAGTGTGTATTGGTCGACCAAATCGTGATTGAGTGTCACCTGCTTGGCGGCAATTGTTGCTATCCGTTGGCTCGACTGAAAGCTCGACCATGCGTTTTCGGCGATTTGCTGCACTTCGCGCAATGTGGCCATCCTCAAGTACAACGCTTCGTTTTGACGTTCCAGCAACGCAGCCCGGCGTTCGCTGCGTCCGCCATTGAACAGTTTCCAGTTGAGGTCGACACTGATGAAAGAGCGGTTTTCGTTACCGCTCGCCCCGTCGAGGTCCGCCCCGACAGAGGCACCGGCTCTCAGGTTTACTTGCGGTAAGTACTCCGCTTCGTTGGTCAGCTTTTCAAACTTTCTGACGTCAACATTCGCTTGAGCTTGCTTGACCCTGAAGTTGTTCTGAATGCTGGAGGCGATCAGGTCGTTGAGGCTTGACGGCAGTTTCGGAAGACCCGGAGCATTCAAGCCAGGTACGTTCGGCGTGCCGACCAATTCTCTGTAGCGAGAGCGGGACATTTCCAGTTCGTTGGAAATCTCGCTGATGGTGATACGCACAGTCTCGACCCTGCTCTCCACCTGCAACTGGTCACTAAGAGGCAGCTTTCCACCAGCAACCTGCTCCCCGACACGTCGTGCAATATCAAGGTGGCGCGCCAGATGGTCATTGGCTGTCGCAAGGATGTTTTGGTTCCGCACAACATCCATATGGGCCTGCACAACCAAAAGCGCCATCGTTTCCGAAGCGTCGAGATATTCGAACATGCTCCGGTCCAGCTGGGCGGCCCGGGTGAAAATAGTGTTTGCCCTCTTGTAACCGTCAAAAAGCGGCAAGCTCGCTACAACACCAATTTCTCTTGCGGTTTTTGTGCGCGCATTGTCGATGGCGGATAGCCCGTTAGGGTCGTCCACATACTCAGGTCCAATGGTGCCAAAAAGCGAAACCGTTGGCAGGTAAGTTCCACGCATCTCAAGCAATTCAAACGCAGCGGTCCGAACCGCGGCATCATGAGCCTTTATCCTGGGATTCGAAGAAAGAGCAGTTTGAACGGATGTTTTCAGTTCATGTGCTCTGGCCGGAGAAATGCTTTCGCCAAAGACCGAAGAAAATACCAATACAGTAAATAAGACACGTTTCATTTAACAGATTCCTGTTCCCCATCCTCCAAAGATACACACAAATTGCCCAATTCGTTAATTTCTTTTTTTGCGCCGGTTTCGAAAGAAAACCGGTTGGGAAACCGGGTAGGGCCCTTAAGTCTTGGTTTTGCCAAACATGAGCCGTCTACCGTTTTCGGCAGCCACCCAAACGGCATCCTTTAGGCCTTCGCGAGTTCGGTCCGCCGCACAAGTTTGCTGCGTATTGTTGAGGGTCCGATTTCGCTCAACTCCGCGCGATTGGTCCAGTTTGAATGTCGAAGTATGACTTGCATTGAACCTGCCCGGCGGTTGCGTCGGGGCTGCGTGATCGCGTGGGGCGATCTTCGAGCGATACTCACAAGGCTAACGAAGCATTTCCTGGCGGAAATGAACCGCGTCAGCCTCGAAACAGGGCAGGCTGACGCCTAGGCCATCTGCGACCAAAGCTGCGTGCACATGCGACCAATGCGGGCCTCGATTGCGGCGGCTGCATCCACCGCCATATCCTCGCGCCAGCGCCGCGCGGTGATCTGAACGTTGATCGGTTGCGATCCCTTTGGCAGATTGGCCAGCCGTGTCGGCACGCAGGCAGCGGGTAGGCCCATGAAGTTCATCGCATAAGACCAGACCGCGGCGCCCAGGACCTCGTGCACGCCCTCGGCGCCCTCGGTGTCGCGGTCGGGGCCAAAGAAGGGTTGCGGCAGGAACGGGCCAAGCACCAGCGGGTAGCGTTCCAGAAACAGCGACCATTCACGCGCATAGTGGCTGCGCTTGGCCATCACCTGCAACAGTTCGGTGCCGTGAAAGGGCGGGAACTCCTGAAAATAGACCTCGAAGATATCCCGCACGGTTTGCGATCCATAGGCCTCCACATCCGCCTTCATCAGCGCCCAGACCTCGCCCATCAGGGCACGGTATCCGGCGCGCCCTGCCTCGAAGGCGTCGGGGGTCTCGACCTCTTCGACCAGATAACCGGCATCGCACAGCGCGTCACGAGCAGCGTCCAACGCCGCCTCGACCTCGGGATGCAGGTCATAGCCATAGGTTGCCTTGGTAAAGGCCACCCGGATTGGCCCATCGACCGGGGTGCCCCGCCAGGGAAGGGGCACATGGAACGGATCGCGCGGATCGGATGCGATCAGGCTGGGCATGGCCAGGTGCAGGTCGGCGGCCGAGCGGGTGATCAACCCCTGCACCGACATGGATTGCGCCAGCATGCCACGCTCGGCCTTCTGGCTGGGGTTCCAGGCGGGGACCCGGCCAAGCCCGGGTTTCACCGTCACGGCACCGTTGGCCGCGGCGGGAAAGCGCAGCGAGCCACCGATGTCGTTGCCATGGGCCAGCGCGCCAATGCCGGCCATCACGGCGGCACCAGCGCCGCCCGATGAACCACCGGGCGAGATATGCCTTCCCCACGGATTGTAGGTGCGTCCGTGCAGCGGATTGTCTGTATCGGCACGGAACGAGAACTCAGGCGTATTGGTGCGCCCGATCACCACCGCGCCCGCCGCTTGCAGGTTGCGAACAACTGGCGCGTCATCGGGCGCAATCATGTCTTTCAGCGCGGTCACGCCGTTGGTGGTGGCATATCCGGTCTGGTCCACATTGACCTTGATGGTGACCGGCACGCCGAACAGGGGTCCGGGCGCCGCACCCTCGGCACGAGCCTTGTCCAGCGCGCGGGCGCGGTCCATCGCCTGTTCGGTGCAGCTTTGCACCACCGCGTTCAGGCTGGGGTTAACCGCCTCCATCCGGTCGATTGCGGCGCCGACAGCTTCTTCGGCGCTCAATTCCCCGGTGCGTGTCCGCGCGACGATTTCATTCGCATCCAACTGCCACAGCGTTGCCTGTGTCATTCTCCGACCTCCCTTGCCGCTAATCGGAGGTTAGGCGGGGCGGAGTGGGTTGACCATGGGCGAGGAAAATCAGTGACGTAAGGTCACCTCGTGTCTTCCGGTAGATACTTCCTGGCCAGTTCGACCACTCTGTCCGAGGTCAGGATCGGGGGCACAAGGGTCAGCACCTTGCCCTCGGCGCTCAGCAGGTAGACAAAACTGCCATGAGTATAGACTGGCCCGTATTCCGGATCGACATAGGCCAATTCCTTTTCAACCGAAAACGCGTCATAGGCGGTCCGCAATTCGGCTTCGGTCCCGGTCAGACCGACAAAATCTGCATGGTATTTTGCCAGCGGCGTACCCATGGTTCCGGGCTGGTCACGCTCGGGGTCTACGGTAATCATCACCGGCGTGACAGTGCGCCCCTCTTCTTTCAGCCGATCCACCGCTTCGGCCATCATCGGCATTGCGACCGAACAGATGCCGGGGCAGTTGGCGTAACCGAAAAACAGCAACTGCCCATGCCCGTCCGGGTCAATTTGGCTGCGCCGCTGGTTGTACTGATCAGTCAATTCGAACGCTCCGCCGAGTGCGAAGGGCAGCGGGCCATTGCCCGCGCCCGATGTCGTGGCCGCCAGCAAGGCGGCCACAAGGGTCAGTCGAGCCAGCATCAGAACCAGTCCTTGATGAATGCCTCGTCGGTTTCCAACCCCAGACCAAGATACCCGTCCTTGGCGATCTCGCTATTGACGCGCGGATCGCGGCGGAACCACGGGCCTTCGCCGGCTGCCTCGGGATTCTCGGCACCCCAGACTTTGGTAAAGCGGTTGGCCTTCTCCCATTCGCCGCCGGGCAGGCGGATCTTCTGAACCTGATAGACATGTTTGGCGCCCAGATCGGGGTCGTCGATCATTAAACCGTCCACCTCAACCGTCTGGCCGCAATAGGGGGCCAGGTCGGCAGCGGCGCCGGAAAACACCGGCTGCCCGTTCTTGAGCGGCAGGACCATGACATTGTCGACGCTGCGCAACAGGCCCAACTGCCGCTTGCCCGCGCCGCAATCGGCCGGGCAGTCGCCGGTCAGCTCACAGAGCAGATCGACCACCTTGGCCTCAAAGAACGCCGGTTTCTCGGCGTAGAGGTTCCAGGCGTTTGCGGTTGAACCGGCCGAAAAATCCTGAGCCATGGCGGGGCTGGCCAAGAGCGCCAGCGCGAGGGAAAACCGTCTCATTCCTTGGGCTCCGGGATGGCGAAGCCGGGCACGGGGCCAAAGTCTTCGTGGTTGAGATTGGTGATGCCCAGATCGCTGATCACCTGGTCGACGATCAGATAGTTGATACCGTCACGCTCGTAATGCATCCCGTCTGCCTCGACCATATGCGAGGCAAGGCGGAGCGCGGTATCGCCCCCGGCCAGCTGGTCGTCCTGCTCGATCTTGAGCACCATGTAGATGGTACCGTCCTCGGCCTGCAATCCCACCGGGATGCCACCCGCCGAGCACCACAGGGCGCAGGTGTGGTGGGCCGAGCCGACCACCGCCTCGGGGCCGCCCATGACACCGGAGTAGTAACACCAGGTATCGATCAATTCGCCGGTGACCTGGATGCGATGCCCCTCGGCCGCGGCGGCGGGCAGGGCAAGGCAGCAGGCCAAGGCAGACAGCAATGCGCGCATCGGCATCTCCTCTGTTCTGTCGGGTTCCCGCAAAGGCTAGAAAGCCGCGCGATATCTGGCAACCGGGCGAGCGGATACATTCGATCACAGTTTCTTGGGGTCTCGTAAAGACTTCGCTCAGTCCGTGCCGGTTTTGTGCTATGATCGCGCCGTCACCTCGGGGGAGGGTACGATGACCGCGAACGACACGGCCTTTGCCGGCGACATACCCGACATATACGACAGCTATCTGGTTCCGCTGATCTTTACGCATTACGCCGATGACCTGGCGCAGCGCGTTGCCAGCCATCTTGTCCACGATGTTCTGGAAACTGCGGCGGGCAGCGGGGTTGTTACCCGCGCCCTGGCGCCGCTGCTGTCCCGGGACGCCCGATACGTGGTGACCGACCTCAATCCGCCGATGCTTGACCGCGCCCGCGCGATTCAGGGCGAAGATAGCCGCATCAGCTGGCAACCCGCCGACGCGCTTGCCCTGCCTTTCGAGGATCAGAGCTTTGATGCGGTCTGTTGCCAGTTTGGCGCGATGTTCTTTCCTGACCGGGTTCGCGGCTATGCCGAAGCGCGGCGCGTTCTGCGGCCCGACGGGCGGTTCCTTTTCAATATCTGGGACGGGATCGAGCACAACGAATTCGCGCAGGTCGTGACCGAGGTCGCCTCGACCCTGCTGCCCGCCACGCCGCCGCATTTCCTGGCGCGCACGCCACATGGCCACGGATACCCCGAGCGTATCCGTGCAGAGCTGGAGCAGGCCGGATTCAGGCATGTCGTCATCGACAAGGTCACGGCGACCAGCCGCGCGCCCGATCCGTCGCATCCGGCCATCGCCTATGTGAGGGGCACCCCGATGTATGGCGAGATCGCCCCGCATGGTGAGGCCATGGTCCGGCGGATCATCGAGGCCGCGACAGAAGAAATCCGCGCCCGTTTCGGAACGGGCGCGGTCAAGGCGAAAATGCAGGGTTATGTCATCACGGCAAGCTGACCGAGATCGTCACTTGGCATAGCCCAGCGTTTGCAGCGCGACCTTGATCTCGTCCAGGATGGCCGGATCGTCGATCGTGGCGGGCATCTTGTATTCCTTGCCATCGGCGATCGACACCATGGTGCCGCGCAGGATCTTGCCCGAGCGGGTCTTGGGCAGGCGGTCGACCACCACGGCCAGTTTAAAGGCCGCTACGGGGCCGATCTTGTCGCGCACCAGCTTGACCACCTCTTTCACCACTTCCGCATGGTCGCGGTTGCAACCGTTGTTGAGGCAGAGGAACCCCAGCGGCATCTGACCCTTGAGATCGTCGCTGACGCCGATCACCGCGCATTCGGCCACGTCCTCGTGGCTGGCCAGCACTTCCTCCATGCCGCCGGTGGATAGGCGGTGGCCCGCGACGTTGATCACGTCATCAGTGCGCGCCATGATATAGAGGTATCCGTCCTCGTCGATCATGCCGGCGTCACCGGTTTCGTAATAGCCGGGGAAATGCTCCAGATAGGATTTCCTGAACCGCGCCTCGGCATTCCACAGACCCGGTAGGGTGCCCGGCGGCAGCGGCAGTTTCACCGCGATGGCGCCCAATTCGCCGGGTTTCATCTGGTGGCCGCCCTCGTCAAGAATCTGCACGTCATAACCCGGCATCGCTTTGGCGGGAGAGCCTAGCTTGACCGGCAATTCCTCGATCCCCAACGGGTTGCCGGCGATGGCCCAACCGGTCTCGGTCTGCCACCAGTGGTCGATCACCGGCACACCCAGCGCCTTTTGCGCCCAGACGATAGTATCCGGGTCGGCCCGTTCACCCGCCAGATACAGCGCCTTGAGGCAGCTCAGGTCGTATTTCGCCAGCATCTCGCCCTTGGGATCCTCGCGCTTGACGGCGCGGATCGCGGTGGGGGCGGTAAAGAAGCTCTTGACCTTGTGCTCGGAAATCACCCGCCAGAAGGTGCCCGCATCGGGGGTGCCCACGGGCTTGCCCTCGAACACGATGGTGGTATTGCCGTGGATCAGCGGGCCATAGCAGATATAGCTGTGGCCAACGACCCAGCCCACATCGGATGCCGCCCAGAACACATCGCCTGGATCGACGTTATAAATGTTCTTCATCGTCCAGTTCAGCGCAACCAGATGGCCCGCAGTCGGGCGCAGCACGCCCTTGGGCGCGCCGGTGGTACCAGAGGTATAGAGAATATAGGCCGGGTGGTTACCTTCGACCGGCACGCATTCGGCCGGTTCGACACCGTACTGGAAGCCGTGCCAGTTGAAATCGCGCCCCTCGATCAGCTTGGCCACTTCCTGCTCGCGCTGGAAGATGACGCAGAACTCGGGCTTGTGCCTGGCCAGTTCGATGGCGCCGTCGAGGAGGGGCTTGTAATGCACCACGCGGCCCGGCTCCAACCCGCAAGAGGCGGCGATGATCGCCTTGGGCCGGGCATCGTCGATGCGCACCGCCAGTTCATTGGCGGCAAAGCCGCCGAACACTACCGAATGGATCGCGCCCAGACGGGCGCAGGCCAGCATCGCCTCGAGCGCCTCGGGGATCATCGGCATGTAGATGATGACGCGGTCACCCTTTTCCACACCCTTGGCGCGCAGGGCACCGGCCAGCATTGCCACCCGGTTGCGCAGTTCGACGTAAGATATCTGCCGCTTGGTGTGGGTGATCGGGCTGTCATAGATGATGGCGGTCTGCTCGCCACGACCGGCCTCGACATGACGGTCCACCGCGTTCCAGCAGGTGTTGACTTTGGCATCCGTGAACCATTCATAGAGCGGCGCGTTGCTGTCATCGAGCGCGCGGCTGGGCGCCTCGACCCAGTCGATGCTCTTGGCGGCTTCCATCCAGAAGGCTTCGGGATCGCTCTTCCAGCTCTCGTATACGTCCTGATATGCCATGGCGTCCTCCTCACGTTCGGCTGGATGGTGTGTTAGGCATAGCGCTGCAATCGGGCAAGCCGGTCAACGGACGTAGCGTCACATTATCGCAATAAATTTGCAGAGATGGCCTGGATCGGCCTGCAAATTTTTGCAAAGATGCCGTTTGAGCCTCGTTTTGACGGAAAATACAGCTATTTTGCAAAACTGCAAATTTTCGAACTGCAAATAGCGTGGAATCGGGTTCAGCCTGGAGTGCGGTCGAACCGGGGCAGGTCGTCCTTCAATTCAAGCCAGGGAAGTCGTGCGGCGTGGAATACGTGAAACCGGGGAGGCAGAACCGACGGGTCCTCCAATGTCGCCGTGTAAAGATGAATGTTCACCCGATCATCGGCGTTGCGATAGGCCATCTGAGTGCCGCAGGTGCCGCAGAACAGCCGCTCGACCCGGTCGGACGAGCGGTAGATGCGCGGGGCGTCGCCGCCCCACTGAACGCTGTCATGGGGCAGGCCGAAAAACGCGGTGACCGGGGCGGCGCAATTGCGGCGGCAATCGGCGCAGTGGCAATAGCAACTCCAGGCGACCTTACCGTCGCTCTGCCAATGGACCGCGCCGCAATGGCAATGTCCCTTCATCCCGGTCTCTCCCTTTGAACGGCCAAAGTGCCGCCCCAAGGATCAACCGTAATGGGCCACCGGCGTTCCCGCAATGGCCGCCATGTTCAACAACCCGCGCGCGGTGATCGAGGGCGTCACGATATGCGCCCGGTTGCCCATGCCCATAAGGATCGGCCCCACCTCGATACCGCCCGCCTTCATCTTGAGCACGTTGCGCACACCGCTTGCGGCATCCGCATGGGCAAAGATCAGCACATTCGCCGCCCCTGTCAGCCGCGAGTTTGGAAAGATGCGCTGGCGCAGTTCGGGGTCCAGCGCGCTGTCCAGGTTCATTTCGCCCTCATAGGTGAAATTGCGCGGTCGACTGTCGAGTATCTCAATCGCCTGCCGCAGCCGCAGGCCCGAGCCTTCGGCCTGGTTGCCAAATTGCGATTGCGAGCAAAAGGCGATCTGCGGTTCGATGCCAAAGCGGCGCACATGACGCGCGGCGCCCAACGTGATCTCGGCCAGTTCTTCGGGGCTGGGGCGGCTGCGCACATGGGTGTCGGCGATAAAGAGCGGTCCGTCTTCCAGGATCATCAGAGACAACGCGCCATGCGGGCGCAGATCCTTGCCGCCCAGCACCTGTTCGACATAGTTCAGATGCCAGCGGTATTCGCCGAATGTGCCACAGATCAGGCTGTCGGCCTCGCCCCGATGCACCATGATGGCACCGATGGCGGTGGTGTTGGTGCGCATGATCGCTTTTGCAATGTCCGGGGTCACCCCGCGCCGCTCCATCAACCGGTGATAGGACGTC
This sequence comes from Ruegeria marisflavi, assembly GCF_025673445.1. Taxonomy (NCBI): domain Bacteria; kingdom Pseudomonadati; phylum Pseudomonadota; class Alphaproteobacteria; order Rhodobacterales; family Roseobacteraceae; genus Ruegeria; species Ruegeria marisflavi. Next base: position 110,106 of record NZ_JAOVQN010000015.1, on the reverse strand, counting down.
CAGTAGTCGTAATAGCGCGGGTCGTTTTCCGGGTTCACGATCTGGAAATCCTGACCCGGGCGCACCGACAGACCCATCTTCTCGCAACGCGCCTCGATCACTTCGGGGCGGCCGATCAGGATCGGCGTCTCGGTGGTCTCTTCCAGAATGGCCTGCGCCGCGCGCAGCACCCGTTCGTCCTCGCCCTCGGCAAAGACGAGCCGCCGCGCCGCCTTGGACGCCGCCTCGAAGACAGGGCGCATCAGCAGGGCGGATTTGAACACGCTCTGGTTCAGTTTCTGCCGATAGGCTTCCAGATCGGCGATTGGACGGCGGGCCACGCCGCTTTCCATCGCGGCGCGCGCCACGGCAGAGGAGACGACTCCGACAAGTCGCGGGTCAAAGGGTTTGGGGATCAGGTAGTCAGCCCCGAACGTCAGCTGCTCGCCCTGATAGGCCGCCGCCGCCTCGGCGCTGGTGGTGATACGGGCGAGTTCGGCGATGCCTTCGACACAGGCGATCTGCATGGCATCGTTGATCTCGGTCGCGCCCACATCCAGCGCCCCGCGAAAGATGAAGGGAAAGCAAAGGACGTTGTTGACCTGGTTCGGGAAATCGCTGCGACCGGTTGCGATGATCGCGTCCGGGGCGACCGCGCGCGCCGCGTCGGGCAGGATTTCGGGCGTGGGGTTGGCCAGTGCAAAGATGATTGGCCGTTTCGCCATGCGCGCCACCATCTCGGGCGTCAGCACATTGGGCCCGCTCAGGCCCAGAAACAGATCGGCGCCCTCTACCACATCGTCCAACGTCCGCAGATCGGTGGCCTGGGCAAAGGCCGCCTTTTGCGGGTTCATGTCCTCGACACGCCCCTCATAGACCAGCCCGTGAATATCGCAGAGCCAGATGTTCTCCCGCTTCACCCCAAGTTTCAGCAACATGTTCAGGCAGGCGATCCCGGCCGCCCCGCCACCGGTCGAGACGATCTTGATATCGGCAAATGATTTGCCCGCCACATGCAGCGCGTTGCGCGCCGCCGCCCCGACCACAATCGCGGTCCCATGCTGGTCGTCATGAAAGACCGGAATGTTCATCCGCTCGCGGCACAGCTTCTCGACAATGAAACAGTCGGGCGCCTTGATGTCTTCGAGGTTGATGGCGCCGAATGTCGGCTCCAGCGCGCAGACGATATCGGCCAGCTTTTCCGGGTCGCTCTCGTTCACCTCGATATCGAAACAGTCGATGCCCGCGAATTTCTTGAACAGAACCGCCTTGCCTTCCATCACCGGTTTCGAGGCCAGCGCGCCGATATTGCCCAGCCCCAGAACCGCGGTGCCGTTCGACACCACCGCCACCAGATTGCCGCGCGCGGTATAGGTCTCGGCGGTGCTGGCATCGGCCTTGATCTCCAGACAGGCCTCGGCCACGCCCGGTGAATAGGCGCGCGCCAGGTCGCGGCCATTGGCCATCGGCTTGGTGGCGCGGATCTCCAGTTTCCCGGGCTTCGGATAGGCGTGGTAATCAAGCGCCGCCTGGCGCAGGCTGGGCTGGTCGGACATCTCGTCAAATTCCTCCTCGGGAAACTAGTTTAGCATTAAACTATATCTTTACGCAGGGGAACAGGGCATTTCAGGTTACAAGGTCGCAGGCGGGTTATTGCAAATTGTCACCCTCACGGCCACTGTCCCAGGTAAGAGGAGACAGCCATGACCGACACGATCGCCGAAATGCGCCTGCCCACGGACGAGCTGCGCGACGATATCCCCTTTTACACCAAGGTTCTGGGTATGCGGATGGACATGATCTATCCTGCCGATGACCCGCGTATCGCGGTGTTTTCGGGTCATGGCCTGCGCCTGCGCATCGAAAAGGGCGCGCCCGAGTCGCCCGGCACCCTGCGCATTCTCACCGAGGATCCGGACGGTTTCGCCGATGGCCAGCGCAGCCTGATTGCGCCCAACGGCACACGGATCGAGATAGAGGAGCGCCACCCGCCCCTGGTGATGCCACAGACCGAACACACATTCGTGGTGCGCCGGCTCAAGGATCAGGCGCCCTGGATCATCGGTCGCGCCGGCATGCATTACCGCGATCTGGTGCCTTCTCGCCTCGGTGGCTCGATCATCGCCAGCCATATCCGCATCCCCGACGGTGGGCCAGTGCCGGACATGGTGCATTTCCACCGCGTGGGCTTTCAGCTCATCTTCTGCATCCATGGCTGGGTCGACGTCGTCTACGAGGATCAGGGCGACAAGATGCGCCTGACCGCCGGGGATTGCTTCATCCAGCCGCCCGAAATCCGCCACCGGGTGCTGGAGGCCAGCGACAACGTGCAGGTGATCGAGATCGGCGTGCCCGCCGAACATGTCACCGAGATCGATCACGAGATGACCCTGCCCACCCCGCACCTGCGCCCCGACCGCGAGTGGCAGGGCCAGCGCTTTGTCTACAACCGCGCCGAGGGCGCCGAATGGTCCCCCTTTCGCCTGCCGGGCTATGTCTGCCGCGACACCACCATCGCCGCCAACACCAAGGGTGTGGCCGGGGTGCAGGTGGTGCGCCGGGGGCAGGGTGCGCCGCAATGGGCCGCTCATGACACCGATATCCTGTTCACCTTCGTGATGAACGGCACTGTGACGCTAGAGGGCGAGGGGCGCGATCCGTACCCGCTGGAACAGGGCGATGCCTTTGTGATTCCACCGGGCATGCGCACCTACCTGTCCGGCCCTTCCGACGATATCGAGCTGCTTGAAGTTACCTTGCCCGGAACCTTCAACACCACGCTGGGCTAAAGCCGCGTCATTTCGCCGAAAATACTCCGGGGGCGTCCGCAGGACGGGGGCAGCGCCCCCTTGCCCGGCGGTTCCCCTCGCGCGCGGATGCGGGATGGGGTATGCATTTCCGACCAGATGATCAAAAACCGGGGAATCGCCATGAGCCTCAAATCCGCCGCCCTGACCGTTCGTGAAAACGCCCATGCGCCCTATTCCCGGTTCAAGGTGGGCGCGGCGATCCGGGCCGCCTCGGGCGCGGTCTATTCCGGTTGTAACGTCGAAAACATCGCCTATCCCGAAGGCACCTGTGCCGAAGCGGGGGCAATCGCCGCAATGGTCGCCGCTGGTGAAACCCGGCTGACCGAGGTCTATGTGGTCGCGGACAGCCCCGCACCGGTACCGCCCTGCGGTGGCTGCCGCCAGAAACTGGCTGAATTCGGCGACCCGGATGTGGTTGTGACCATGGCCAATCTGGAGGGCGTTGAAACCGCGATGACCATTGGCCAACTCCTGCCCGGCGCTTTTGGAGCGGCCCATATGGACAAAAGCTGAGCCATGGACGCCCGCGCCATCATTGCCCGGCTCAGACGGCACGAGGTGCCGAGTGCGGCTGAATTGACATGGTTTGCCCAGGGCCTCGCCGATGGCACTGTCAGCGACGCTCAGGCAGGCGCCTTTGCCATGGGCGTCTGCATGGGGCGGCTCGGCCCAGGGGGGCGCGCGGCGCTGACGCTGGCCATGCGCGATACCGGTGATGTGCTCAGCTGGGATTTTGACGGGCCGGTGATCGACAAGCATTCCACGGGCGGGGTGGGCGATTGCGTCAGTCTGGTGCTGGCGCCCGCGCTTGCCGAATGCGGCGCCTATGTGCCGATGATCTCGGGCCGGGGGCTGGGCCATACCGGCGGCACGCTCGACAAGATGGAAGCGATCCCCGGCGTCACCACTCAACTCGGGCCTGACCGGCTGACGCAGGTGGTTCGCGACACCGGGGCCGCCATTGTCGGCGCCACCGCGCGCATCGCACCCGCCGACAAGCGGCTTTATGCCATCCGCGATGTGACGGCCACGGTCGAAAGCCTCGATCTGATCACCGCCTCGATCCTGTCCAAGAAACTGGCCGCCAGCCCCGACGCGCTGGTGCTGGACGTGAAACTGGGCAGCGGCGCGTTCATGAAGTCGCCGGACGAAGCGCGCGCCCTGGCCCGCGCCCTGACCGAGACCGCCAATGCCGCCGGGTGCCGCACCTCGGCCCTGATCACCGATATGAGCCAGCCGCTGGCGCCCAGCCTCGGAAACGCGCTCGAGGTGGGTGAGGTGATGCGGGTGCTGACCTCTGGCCGTGCCGACGACCCGCTTGCGCAACTTTCGGCGGAACTGGGCGGCGTGCTGCTCTCTGACGCAGGGCTGGCACCGGATGCGGCCAGCGGCGCCGACCTGATCCGGGCCATCATCGCCGACGGGCGCGCAGCCGACCGCTTTGGCCGCATGATCGCGGCTGTCGGCGGGCCGGTGCAGTTCGTCGAAAACTGGCAGCGGTTCCTACCCGAGTCGACCGTTATCCGCGAGGTTCCCGCCCACGCGTCAGGCTATGTCACCGCCATCGACGGCGAGGCGCTGGGCCTTGCCGTTGTGGCGCTGGGCGGCGGGCGGCAGGTCGAAAGCGATACCGTCGATCCTTCGGTCGGCCTTTCCCGCGTGATCCGTCTGGGCTCATCGGTCAGCACCGGAACCCCGCTCGCCACCATCCACGCCGCAAGGCAAGAGGCGGCAGAGGCCGCAGAGGCGGCGCTGCGCGCCGCGATCACCATCGAGGAGACGCCCGGCAAGCTGCCACCGCTGATCCATGAAAGGATCACACCATGACGCGCGCCTTTCTCGTGGTGATGGATTCTGTCGGCATCGGTGGTGCACCTGATGCCGATACCTTCTTCAACGGCGATCGGCCCGATACCGGCGCCAACACGCTGGCTCATATTGCCCAGGCCTGCGCGCGCGGTGACGCGGAAGAGGGGCGCAGCGGCCCGCTGCATCTGCCCCATCTCGACCGGCTGGGCCTTGGTGCCGCCACCCGGCTCGCCTCGGGCGCGGCCACACCGGGGCTGGCGGCGGACCCCTCGGGCCTCTGGGGCTGCGCCCGCGAACACAGCCGGGGCAAGGATACGCCCTCGGGTCATTGGGAACTGGCGGGCCTGCCGGTGCCGTGGGACTGGCACTATTTTCCTGATACTATTCCCGCCTTTCCGGATAATCTGGTACAGGCGGTGGCCGAGGCCGCCGGCAGCGACGGCATCCTGGGCAATTGCCATGCCTCGGGCACGGTGATCATCGACCGCCATGGGGTCGAGCACATGCATACTGGCAAGCCGATCTGCTACACCTCCGCCGACAGTGTGTTGCAGATCGCCGCTCATGAGGAAACCTTTGGCCTCGACCGGTTGCTGGCGCTGTGCAAGGCCGTCGCGCCGCGCCTGCACGAAATGAAAGTCGGGCGGGTGATCGCGCGACCTTTCGTCGGCTCGCCCGAAACCGGGTTCACCCGCACCACCAACCGCAAGGATTTCGCCATCACCCCACCCGCGCCGGTGCTGACCAACTGGGCAAAGGATGCGGGCCGCCGCGTGCATGGGGTGGGCAAGATCGGCGATATCTTCTCGATGCAGGGGATCGACGATGTGGTCAAAGGGTCGGATGCCGAGCTGATGACCCATCTCGCCCGGCTGGTCGCCACCGCCGAAGAGGGCAGCCTGACCTTCGCCAATTTCGTGGAATTCGACAGCCTTTATGGCCACCGCCGCGACATCAGCGGATATGCTCGCGCGCTGGAGTGGTTCGACCGCGAGATCGGGAAAATCCTGCAAAGCCTGCGCCCCGGCGATCTGATGGTTCTGACCGCCGATCATGGCAACGACCCCAGCTGGTCTGGCACCGATCACACCCGCGAACAGGTGCCGGTGCTGGTCGTCGGGCGCGGGGCAGGGCAGATCGTACAGGTGAATTTCGCCGATATCGCCGCCTCGGTTGCGGCGCATCTGGGTATTCCGGCACAGGGACCGGGGAGGAGTTTTCTGTGAGCGAAGAACAACCCCCGGTCGCCGACCTGCCCAAGGTCGAATTGCACCTGCACCACGAAGGTGCTGCACCGCCGGCCCTGATCCGGCAGCTGGCGCATGAGAAAAAGATCGACCTGCGCGGCATCTTCAAGCCCGATGGGTCCTATGATTTCCGCGATTTCACCCATTTCCTGAGCATCTACGAGGCCGCTTCCTCGGTGTTGACCGGACCCGAGGAATTCCGCCGCCTGACCTGGGCCATCTTGGAACAAAGCGCCGAGAACGGGGTGGTCTATTCCGAGACCTTCCTCAGCCCCGATTTCTGTGGCGGCGGCGATGTCGCCGCCTGGCGCGATTACCTTGCCGCCATCCGCGATGCGGCGGATGCGGCCGAGGCGAAACTGGGCATCACTCTGCGTGGCATTGTCACTTGTGTGCGTCATTTCGGCCCCGATCAAGCCAAGCGCGCCGCGCGCTGTGCCGCCGAGACGGCGGGCGACTGGATCGTGGGGTTTGGCATGGGGGGCAACGAGGGCGTGGGCAAACAGGGCGATTTCGGCTGGTCCTTTGACTGCGCGCGTGAGGCGGGGCTGAGGCTCACCACCCATGCGGGCGAATTTGGCGGGCCCGACAGCGTGCGAGACGCGGTACGCCTGCTGGGGGTCGAGCGCATCGGCCATGGCGTGCGCGCTATCGAGGACGCCGATCTGGTACATGAACTGGCCGACCGCGGCATCACGCTCGAGGTCTGTCCCGGCTCGAACGTGGTGCTGGGCCTCTACCCCTCGTTTGCGGCCCATCCCATCGCGCGGCTGCGCGATGCGGGCGTCCGCGTCACCGTATCCACCGACGATCCACCGTTTTTCCATACCACGATGCGGCGGGAGTATGAGATGCTGGCCAAGGCCTTTGGCTGGGGGGCTGAGGATTTTGCCGACCTGAACGCCACCGCGCTCAGTGCGGCATTCTGCGATGAAGACACCCGAAGCCGGGTTGCAAAAAGACTGGAGACATCATGAGCCAACATCTGACCGTCGTCGACCATCCGCTGGTGCAGCACAAGCTGACGCTCATGCGCGACAAGGGCACATCGACCGCCTCTTTCCGGCAACTCCTGCGCGAGATCACATTGCTACTGGCTTATGAGGTCACCCGCGAGTTGCCGTTGACGACACGCGGCATCGAGACCCCGCTCGAAGAGATGGATGCGTCGATCCTTGCAGGTAAGAAGCTGGCGCTGGTGTCGATCCTGCGGGCAGGCAACGGCATGCTGGATGGTGTGCTGGAACTGGTACCTTCGGCACGGGTCGGCTTTGTCGGCCTTTACCGAGACGAGAAAACGCTGCAACCGGTGCAATATTACTTTAAAGTGCCAGAGGGGTTGCAAGATCGAATGGTGATTGTTGTCGACCCGATGCTGGCCACCGGCAACAGTTCTGCCGCGGCCATCGACCTGCTGAAACAAGCTGGCGCCACCGACATCCGGTTTTTGTGCCTGCTCGCGGCGCCCGAAGGTGTCGCGCGGATGAAGGAGGCACACCCGGATGTGTCTATCGTCACTGCATCGTTGGACCGAGCACTGAACTCCAAAGGCTATATCATGCCCGGTCTCGGCGATGCCGGGGACCGCATGTTCGGCACGAAATAGGGTGAATCTGCGGCAAGTGTCGCTTTACTGTCAATGGGTTTTGCGGCATCTTTCCTCCACATCTTGTGGGGGCAGGCATGAGAGTTACAAGGATTGTTTCGGTTGCGGTCATTGGCCTGAGTATTGGTTTCAGTTCGCTGAACGCTCAGACATTGCGGGTTGCCACGCCTCCGGCAGAGTATCCGCCCGCGTCCTACAAGGGAAAACAATACGTTGACAGCCGTGGCTGTATCTTCATTCGGGCGGGTATCGACGGCAATGTGACCTGGGTGCCGCGGGTGTCGCGCGAGCGAAAGCAGATTTGCGGATTTCAGCCGAGTGCCGTGGCAGGCAGCACCAGCACCGCCCCGCAACAAGCCGCGCCCGAGCTCATCACGCTGGATCAGCCAGCAGCTACAGTCGCCCCGAAACCAACAAGAACAAAGGCACAGCCGCAGGTCAGTACGGTCGCGGCCGCGACTACCAGCCCGGAACCACAGGTTGTCAGGCCAGTAGCGGCGAAACCGGCTGTGGTGCCGACTACTCGCACTACTACGGCTCGCCCGGTTGTGGTCGCGCCGGTTGCCGCATCTGCGCCGAGCCAGGTAGCACCCCGCTCCATCGCCCCTGCCGCCGCGCCATCCTCGGGTGTTGGCTGCCCGGATGCCTCGGCGCTCAGCCAGCGCTACATCAACCAGACCGGGGTCCGCTGTGGCCCACAAGCCCAGTCGCCGGTCACATACGGCCCCTTGCGTAAGGGGTCATCGCTTGATGCCGGAAATTCTGTTGCGGGCAAGGCTGGTGTATCTGTATCGCTCGAAACCAGGATCGTTCCGAAACATATCTACGACAAGCGCCAGAACACGACCAACGTCGTCGTTCCGGTGGGCTACCGCAGCGTATGGACCGATGATCGCCTGAATCCGCACCGGGCCGAGCGGACCCTGCGGCCCGCCATCATCCAAAGCACCTATGTCACGCCACAAGGGTTCCGCGCAGTTGACCGCAAGGATGGTCGGCTGAATCCGATGCGCGGCGTCCGCACGGCCGAAGGCGATGCGCAGATGAATGCGCTCTGGTCGAACGATCTGCCGCGTACCTTGTTGCCGGTAGAAACCGCGCCGCGGACCATCACCGTGACCCATAGCGAACGCTCCTATCGGAATATGGCCAAACCGCCGGCCCACCTTCGGCTATCCACTCGCAACGTGCCCGGCGCTGTCTATCAGTCGACGCAGACGCCGAAACGTCCCAGTCGCTGAAATCAAGCCGGGCATGGGCCGTCTTTGGCATCCGATCCTTTGTCAGCTGCCACAGATGCCCTGCAACCGCACCCAATCGCGGTCGGCCAGGACCGGTTCCAGCGTGCGGCCGGTCATCGGGTCGGCCTCGATCAGCCCCAGAACTGCCTCGCCTGTGATATCCCGGGCATAGGCATAGGGTGACGACGGGATCGCGGCTTGCGAAAAGATCGCCAGCAGATCCTCGTCAGGCACATCCGGACGCGGTTCCGCCAGAACGCGCTCGGCATAGCTGTCCAGGATCTCTGGGGTCAGACCGCCGGTTGTCAGTAGCCGGAACGACGCCATTGACCCGGCCCGGTACAAGAGTTCGTCCAGCGGATCCCGCGCCAGGGCGCGGGATCGTTCGGCCAATATGAACCCGGCAACAACCGAACTGTCCTCGAAATCCTCGATCAGGGAGTGGTTCAGAACGACGATGCCGCCGGGCAGATAGAGGCTGGCCGCCAGCCCGCCGGGCACCACCACCAGGCGACGCACGCCGGTGCGCTGGGCCAGCTTGGCCAGCACCTGATCGGTCTCTTCGTTGCCACAGGTCCGCCCGGTCACCCGCTCGATCCGGCCCAGCACCGAACGGCCGATGTCCTGCCGCTTGATGTCGGGCACGACCGAGACGACATGCCGGCGCATCGTGCCCGGCAACCACAGCGTCAGAACAGCCAGAACCACCGCCACGACCACCCCGACCGAGATCCAGCGGATCCGCCCCGGATGCGGGCGCGCGGTCTCGATCGCGCGTTGCAATCGGTCGATTGCGGCAATCATCGTCGTTTCCGTCTCGGCCAGTTCCAGCGTCTCGCCCGGGTCGCCATCGGGGTTGTAGACCGCCGGGTATTCACCGGGATTGCGCCGTTCCAGCGCGGCCAATGACCAATGGGTCAGGGCGCGATCATTGAAGTCCGAGATCGTCAGCGTTGCTTCGCCGATCGACACCACGACTTCGCGGCGCTGCTCGTCCGGAGAAGGCCGCCACAGCCCGGTGGCTTCGATCCGCTCGTATTGCTTGAGGGCTGTCATGCAGGGGTCTGGGTTGCTCGTCTTTGTTTTTTTGCAGAGTACACGCAAGCTGCGCCAGCATCAAACGCCTTGCGTTACCCGGTGGTCGCAATTCCAGAGCGGATGTCGCTGGCGGGCAAGTTCCGCAGACCATCTCTGATTACTCCATGAAGATGCAGGCAGAATCCCCATCCGCTCCGATTGCCGCGGCCTTTCTTATGGTTGCGGCAATGTCGATCATCGGCGTGATCGACAACTACGTGATCCGTCTGGCCGAAACCATCGGGCTGTGGCAGTTCCATTTCACCCGGGCCGCGATGATGCTGCCGCTGGTACTCTTCATGTCCATATTTGGGCTGGGTACCATGAGGCCCCGCCGGATGAATTGGGTGATCCTGCGCAGCCTGCTTCTGACCGTGGCGATGCTGTTCTACTTCAGTGCACTGTCGCTGATGTCCATCGCCCAGGCATTGGCGGGTCTCTTCACCTCGCCGATCTTCGTTCTTCTGATCACCGCCTTTGGTTTGCGCCAGCGGATCGGTCCCTGGCGGATCATCGCCGTTGTGATCGGCTTCGTGGGTATTCTCTTTGTCCTGCAACCGGATCCGGCGACATTCGACGCCACCATTCTGGTGCCCGTCGCAGGCGGTTTCTTCTATGCGCTCGGCGCGGTGGTGACCCGGGCCAAATGCGCGCAAGAAAGCACCGCCGCTCTGTTGGGGGCGATGGTCACTGCGCTAGGCCTGACCGGGCTGGCGGGGCTTGGCTGGCTGGCACTGTTCCCTGCCACGGCGGCAGAGGGCGCGGCGGGATTTGTGACGCGCGGCTGGATCTGGCCGATGACCGATGCGCTGCCCTGGGTGGTGATGCAGGCGGTCGGCTCGTCAACCGCCGTATTCATGTTGATCAAGGCCTACCAACTGGGCGAGCCGTCTTATGTGTCGGTCTTCGAGTTCTCGGTGATGATCTTCGGGCCGCTCTTTGCCTGGGTAGTCTTCGGCGTAGGGCTTGGCCCATGGCAGATCCTGGGGATCGGCCTGATCGTAGTGGCGGGCGTGATCATCGCGCTCAGATCGGCTTGAGCGCCGCCGTCCACCCGGCTAGCGTGGCGCCATGATCATTTCACCCGGTCGCGGCTATATCTTCGTGCATATCCCCAAGACGGGTGGCACCTCGCTGGCCACGGCGCTCGAAGCGCGCGCGATGAAGGACGATATCCTGATCGGCGATACGCCCAAGGCGATCCGGCGGCGTGGCAGGTTGAAAGGGGCGCAGACACGCGGGCGGCTCTGGAAACACTCGACCCTGGCCGATATCGACGGGTTGCTCGCCCCCGGGATGCTGGATGGGCTGTTCGCCTTTACCCTTGTGCGCAATCCCTGGGACCGGGCGGTCAGCTACTACCACTGGCTGCGGGGGCAGCGGTTCGACCATCCTGCGGTGCATCTGGCGAAACAGGCCCCGTTCGACCGCTTTGTGACCGACCCGGCAACGTTGGCCACCTTTGCCGCCAACCCGGCGGCCAGCTACATGCGCCGAGCCGACGGGGTCGAGCAATGCGCGACTTATGTCCGTCTGGAACACCTGTCCGAGGATCTGGCACCGCTCACCCGCCATCTGGGCTTTGCCTTAGACCTGCCGCATGAAAACCGGTCGGACAGGGCGGCGGACTATCGCAGTTTCTACTCCGAGGACAGTGCTGCATCCCTGGCGCGGGCCTGCGCCGAAGACATCGCTCGGTTTGACTATACCTTTGGGTGAGTTGGTGATCTGTTGCTCGCCTGTAGCCAATGTCTCATGGAGGAAGGGCATTACCCGGACAGTGCAGGACAATGCCAGAGTATTGCCCCGTTCCCGGCATTTTTAGATCGCTCGAATCTGGTTTCGTGACTGGACAACTTGGTTAATCCGGCAAGCGAAGATCTTGCTGCTGCCACAACAAGGATGGGCGCGCGTGTTCGGATGGAAGACGAAAAGGCCGGGTGACAACCCGGCGAGGATCGAGTCGTTTGCGGCTCTGGATGGATTGCTCATTACCGGGCATACCGGGTTGCTGGCTGGAACCCGCATCGCCTCGACCCTTGGCTGGAAGCCGGTCGAGATGCTCAGGGTCGGCGACAAGGTGCTGACCTTTGACAACGCGATGCAATCCATCACCGATATTCAGCGCGAAAGCCTTGTTGTGCCCGATACCGGCCTGCCGTCGCGCTACCGACCCATGCGGGTGCCCGAAGGGGCCCTGTACAACTGCCGCGATATCTGGCTGATGCCGGACCAGGGGATGCTGGTCGAATGTGAGGCGGCGCTGGATGCCTGCGGCGATCCCTATGCTGTTGTTCCCGCACGCTACCTGCGAGGCTTTCGCGGTATCGAAGCCGGCATTCCCCCCGGCACGTTCGAGGTGATAACGCTGGCTTTTCGCCAAGACGAGGTGATCTATGTAGAAGGCGGGCTACTCGCCTATTGTCCGAAACCGCGGCAGCTGCTGGAGGACATCGGCTCGGGTCGCGGACAAGAATACGACACGCTTGTCGGCCCGGCGGCGCATTTCCTGGTAAACTGCCTGATCGACGACGATGATGGCGACGCTTTGGGCGGCAATCCCGCGGATGTCCCGGGATTGCCCCGAGGGCCGATCCGGCCCGGCCGCCCGATGGCCCCGAATCCGTTCGGCTGATCGTCGGGTCCGTGGCCGCGCGGCTAAGATTGGCGGCGCATTTTACTGTGCTGTGATGGACAGGTTTCCACATTCCTTGCTAACCTTTTTGGCAAGGGAGGCTCGCGCATGGAGCGTCGGCTCACAGCAGTTCTGGCCGCTGATGTCGTCGGTTATTCCCGTCTGATGGAAATTGACTAGACCGGTACTCTGGCTGAGCTGCAACGGCACAGGCGCGAACTTTTCCAACCCAAGGCAAAACAACACCATGGCCGCACGGTCAAGCTGATTGGCGACGGCTCGTTGATGGAGTTTCCGAGCTTCGTCGATGCAGTGACCTTTGCAGTTGATGTTCAAACCGCAATGCGGAACAGAAATGCTGAACGCCCGGATGATCCTCAGCTCGTATTTTGACTGGGAATTAACCTTGGAGACGTCGTCATCGAAGAAGACGATATCTATGGGGACGGTGTGAATGTCGCCGCTAGGCTGGAAGCGCTAGCCGAGCCGGGCGGCATTTGCATGTCTCGTTCTGCTTACGAACAGGTTCGCGATAAGCTGGATCTCAATTTCGTCGATATCGGCGAGGTCGCTGTTAAGAATATCGGCCGCCCCATCCGGGTGTTCAAAATCGGCATGGACCAGAAAGCGGACAATCTTTCCACACCAGTGGCGCCTCCTGTCCCTGCAACGATGATGGGGCAGAGGGTTAGGGCCACAATCGGCCTCGCGCTGCTGACGGTGTTCCTTAGCGGGGTGGGCTTGTGGTATTCTCCTATTTCGGTCAGGACCGACCTGCCAGTGCCGTTGCCTTAATCCAGCCGGAGGAGAAACCTTCAATCGCCGTGCTGCCCTTTGCAAATCTGAGCGGCGACCCGAATCAGGAGTATTTCGCTGACGGCATAACCGACGACCTGATCACGGAAATGTCCAAGCTGTCCGGCCTTTTTGTAATCGCACGAAACTCGACCTTTGAATACAAATCACACGCAATGCCCATCGAGGAGATCGCGGCAGAGCTTGAGGTTCGCTACATGCTCGAAGGCAGCGTGCGGCGTTCTGGCGATCAGGTACGCATCAATGTCAAGTTGATCGACGCAAAGACCAAGGGGCATCTTTGGGCTGACAGGTATGACGGTGGCTTGGCTGATGTATTCGCCTTACAGGATGAGGTGACACACAAGATCGTCTCCGCGCTTTCGGTAACCCTGACAACGGCAGAGCAGGCAGGTTTAAGTGAAGCCTACAAGGTCGATCCGGAAGCCTATGATCTTTATCTAAAGGGTCAAGCGCGCGTAAACGTCTATTCACCGCAATCGAACGCCGAGGCGCGTGAAAATTTCCAAAAGGCCATCGATCTGGACCCTTCCTTCGGCAGGGCGCATGCGGGATTGGCGCTCACCTACGCAATTGATGCGACCTTCGGTTGGTCGGGTGACACGGTCCGGTCCCAGGACCAGGCGATCAAATACGCCCGTGCGGCGCTGGCACTGAATTCTCGTTCGCCACAGGTATTCATGTCTCTTGCGCAGGTCTATGGATCCCAAAGGAAAATAGACGAGGGAGTTGCCGAACTCCGCAAAGCCATTGCTTTAGATCCCAACTTTGCAGATGGCTACGTGCTGCTCGGAATGTTTCTAGCCTATTCCGGGAAACCTGACGAAGGAATTGAAGCCATCCAAAACGCCATGCAGCTGAGCCCAAAGCATGGATACGTCTATTCCTACGGTCTGACGATCGCCTATTTCGTGAAACAGGAATATGACATGGCGCTGCCGATCCTTGAGACCGTGCTGGAGCGAAACAACAATTTCCAGCAGGGGCGGTTGCTCTACATCTCGATTCTTGGATTGCTGAATCGCATAGAAGACGCAGAATGGGAGGCAGAGGAAGTTCTTGCCGCGCTACCCAAGTTCTCGCTGGCCGAAGAAGCCGAACGGGTGCGTTTCGTGAGAACCGAGGATCGCCACAGATACCTGGAAGGTCTCCGCCGCGCCGGAATGCCGGAGTGATCTGCCTGCCGGGACACCACGGGTGCTGCCTGCTGCCAGCTCAGCCAGTATGTTGACGCAGAGGAAGACTGGTGGCATCCCACCAAATTGCACAACCCTTCCCAACCGCCATGTGGAAAAGATGACAAGGAGTGCCGAAGTGACCGAGACCGCCAAAGCCACAGTTACGGCCGCCGATGCCGCACAGGTCAACGCCTGGCTGGAAAACGACGAGATCCTCCTGGTCGATGTCCGGGAAACCTCGGAGTATGAGGTTGAACACATCTCGGGCGCCCTACTGCTGCCCCTGTCCAGCTTCGATCCCGAACTTTTCCCTTCAGTACCCGAGAAGAAGGTCGTCCTGCATTGCGCAGTCGGCAAACGGTCCGAAGCGGCAGGAAAGATGCTGCTGAAAGAGGGCCATCGCGATGTCGTCCATATGGAGGGCGGTATAGAGGCATGGAAGGCGGCAGGATTTGCTACCGAAGTGCAGATCCTGCCGCCGGACGCGCAAAAACCGAAACCTGTCTTCATGTGCCCGCCGCCGGGGCGTGTCCTGCAAGAGGAATACCTCGATCCGCTCGGAATATCACCCCGGGAACTGGCGCTGGCCACCGGCCTGCTCGAAGGCCGGGTGAACGACCTGCTGGCCGGGACCTCTCCGATCGGGGTCGAGGCCTCGTTGCGGCTGGCCCGCTATTTCAGCACCGCTGGAGATTTCTGGGTGCGTTTGCAGTTGGAACACGACATGGAGCGCGCCCGCCATTCGGTCGGCGAACAGATCCGCCAGCAGATCACGCCGCGCACCGCCGCCATGTAACGGCCAATGGGGCGGTGGCGATCCGTAGGAACGGAAATCACCTCCCCCTTGGATCAGCGCTTTTTGAAATCGCATTTCGGGAGTACCTACGGGCATGACCGGCAATCCCCAAAAAAGACGAGCCCTCTTGGCTGAGTATTTGGCGGGCGTGCAGTCCATGGATCCGGCGCGTGCAATGCGTGCCGCCGCGCCCGGCTATCTCTGGTATGATGGCATGGTCCCCTAGCCGAAAACCAGGGAAAGCTTTGCGGATTACCTGCTCAGCTGGGAGGATCGCATGAAATCCATAGGTGGCACGGGCCGTTACGAAGTTTCCGACGAACTTGCCGCGGATCGTGACGGATACATTCTGCGTTGGGCCTGGTGGAAATTCGTCGGCACGGACGTGGGCGGATCTGCCCTTCTCAAGGTCGGCGACGAAGGCGTGATCTACGAAAAGATTGCCTACTTCAAGCCGGTTTGACCCGCCCTGATATACCCATAAAGCAAAACGACGCCCCCTTGCGGGAGCGCCGGTCATGCTTGTCATCCTGACAGATCAGGCCGCCGATTTTGCTTCGGGGTTGAAACGCCCGTAAAAGGTCTGGCCCTTGTCGGCCATCTCGCGCAACAGCGGCGGGCAGGCGAAACGCTGGCCGTATTTTGCCGCCAGCTGGTCGCAGCGTTCGGCCGCATAAGGCGTGCCGATGATGTCGAGCCAGCTCAGCGGACCACCCGACCAGGGCGCAAAGCCCCAGGCCAGGATGGCGCCCACGTCGCCTTCGCGGATGTCTTCCAGCACGCCTTCTTCCAGCGCGCGGACCGCCTCCAGCACCTGCGCGAACATCAGCCGTTCCTGAACCTCGATCAGGTCGGGCTGCTCTTCGGCCAGCGGGTACTTGTCCTGCATGCCTTTCCAGTAGCCGGTGCGCTTGCCCTTGTCGTCATAGTCAAAGAAGCCCGCGTTGGCCTTGCGGCCCAACCGCCCCAGCTCTTCCATCCAGAAGATCAGGTCGTCAGCCGGGCTTTCGGGATAGGCATTGCCCATCGCCGCCTTGGTCGCCCGCGCGATCTTGGCGCCGAGGTCGATCGAGGTCTCGTCGGTCAGCTGGATCGGCCCCACCGGGAAGCCCAGCTGCCGCGCCGCATTGTCGATCAGCACCGGCGACACGCCCTCGGTGATCATCCGCGCGCCTTCGTTGACATACGGGATGATGCAGCGGTTGCAGTAGAAGAAGCGCGCATCATTGACCACGATCGGGGTCTTGCGAATCTGGCGCACGTAATCCAGCGCCTTGGCCACCGCGCGCGGGCCGGTTTCCTTGCCCTTGATGATCTCGACCAGCAGCATCTTTTCGACCGGCGAGAAGAAGTGGATGCCGATGAACTGCTCGGGCCGCACGCTTGCCTTGGCCAAGCCGGTGATCGGCAGGGTCGAGGTGTTGGAGGCAAAGATGCAGTCCTCGGGGATGATCGCCTCGACCTTCTTGGTCATCTCGGCCTTCACGCCCGGATCCTCGAACACCGCCTCGATGATCAGGTCACAGCCCTTGAGCGCGTCCAGATCCGGGGTGGCGGTGATCAGGCCCAGCATCGCCTCTTTCTTTTCGGCGGTGACCTTGCCGCGCTTCATCCCCTTGTCGAGGTAAGCTTCGGTATAGGCCTTGCCCTTGTCGGCGGCGGCCTGGTCACGGTCGATCAGAACGACCTCCATGCCCGCCTGCGCGCTGACCAACGCGATGCCCGCGCCCATCATGCCCGCGCCCAGCACGCCCAGCTTCTTGACCCGCTGGTCGGGGATGTCCTTGGGCCGCACTGCGCCCTTTTCCAGCGCCTGCTTGTTGATGAAGAGGCTGCGGATCATGGCCGAGGAGGAGGGGTTCATCAGCACATGGGTGAACCAGCGTGCCTCGATGCGCAGCGCGGTGTCGAAATCGACCAGCGCGCCCTCGTAGATCGCGCTCAGCAGTGCCTTGGGGGCGGGGAAGGCACCTTGGGTCTTGCCGTTGACCATGGCCGAGGCGCCGACAAAGGTCATGAAGCCCGCCGGGTGATAGGGTGCGCCGCCGGGCATCTTGTATCCCTTGGCGTCCCAGGGTTTGACCAGGTCGGCATCCTTGGCGTTCAGAACCCATTCCTTGGCCGCGGCGACCGGATCATCCGCCAGGGCATCGACCATCTGCGCGCCCTTGGCCTTGGCCGGGTCCATCATCTTGCCTTCCAGCAGCACCGGGGCCGCCGCCATGGCGCCCACCATGCGGGAATAGCGGATGGTGCCGCCGCCGCCGGGGAAGATGCCCAGCAGGATCTCGGGCAGGCCGATCTTGGCCTTGGGATTGTTGGTCATCACTCGGTGATGACAGGCCAGCGCGATCTCGGTGCCGATCCCGGCGCAGGTGCCGTTGATGGCGCAGGCCACCGGCTTGCCGCCCTTCTTGGTCTTCGCGTCCATGCCCGCCAGTTCCAGCTTGCGCAGGATGCGGTGGCCGCCCATGACAAAGTCAAAAAGGCCCTGGGCCGGGTTGTCGCCCGCTTCCTCGCGGATTACGGCCAGCGTGTTCAGGTCCATGCCCCCGGCAAAGTCTGACTTGCCGCTGGTGACGACGATACCCTTGACCGCGTCATCGGCCAGCGCCTGATCGACCAGCCCGTCGACCAGCTCAAAAGCTTCGCGGGTCATCACGTTCATGGATTTGCCTTCGGCGTCCCAGGTGATGAAGGCGACGCCGTCCGCGTCTACGGAGTATTTGAAATCAGCCATGTGTTCTCTCCTTACACGCGTTCGATGATGGTGGCCGCGCCCATGCCAGACGCAATGCAGAGCGTTGCCAGACCGGTTTCCAGATCACGACGCTCCAGCTCGTCCAGCAGGGTGCCGATGATGATCGCACCCGTGGCGCCCAGCGGGTGACCCATCGCGATCGAGCCGCCGTTGACGTTGACCAGTGCGGGATCGACATCGAACGCCTGCTGGAAGCGCAGGACGACCGACGCAAAGGCTTCGTTCACCTCGAACAGGTCGAGATCGCCGATCTTCATGCCGTTGTCCGCCAGGATCTTCTCGGTCACCGGCACCGGGCCGGTCAGCATGATGGTTGGATCGGTGCCGATCTTGGCGGTGGCCTTGATGCGCGCGCGCGGCTTCAGCCCATATTTCTCGCCGAATGCCTTGTTGCCGATCAGCACGCCAGCAGCGCCATCCACGATGCCCGAGGAGTTACCGGCATGGTGGATATGGTTGATCCGCTCCAGATGCGGGTACTTCAGCATCGCCACCTTGTCGAACCCGGGCATCTGCTCGCCCATCATCTGGAAGGCGGGGTTGAGGCCACCCAGCGACTGCATGTCGGTGCCCGGACGCATGTATTCGTCATGATCCAGGATCGGCAGGCCGTTCTGGTCGCGCACAGTGATGACCGACTTGGCAAAACGGCCCTCGTCCCAGGCCTCCTTGGCGCGACGCTGGCTCTCCATCGCCAGCGCGTCGGCCTGGTCGCGGGTGAAGCCGTATTCGGTCGCGATGATATCGGCCGAAATGCCCTGCGGCACGAAATACCGGTCAATCGCCAGGGTCGGATCGACGGCGATGGCGGCACCGTCGCTGCCCATGGCCACACGGCCCATCATCTCGACCCCGCCAGCGATATAGGCATCACCGGCGCCGCCCTTGACCTGGTTGGCGGCCAGGTTGACCGCCTCCATGCCGCTCGCGCAAAAGCGGTTGATCGCCAGGCCCGGAATACGCTCATCCAGGTCCGAGGCCAGCACCGCCGAACGCGCAAGACAGCCGCCCTGTTCCATCACCTGGGTCACATTGCCCCAGATCACGTCCTCGACCGCGTGGCCTTCGAGATTGTTGCGCTCTTTCAGCGCGTTCAGCGTCAGCGCCGACAGACGCACCGAGGTCACCTCGTGCAGCGCGCCGTCCTTGCGGCCCTTGCCGCGCGGCGTGCGCAGGGCGTCATAAATGTAAGCTTCGGTCATAGTGGTCTCCTCAAGCTCGATCCGACGGATTGCCGGGCATCAGGTCATAGGGGTGTTTCCAGCCGGGCAGGGCAGAGATACGGCCCAACCAGGCGTCGATATTGGGCCATTCGGCACGGTCGAAACCGAAAGGCTCGGGATAGTAGAGATAACCGCAGCAGCTGAGATCGGCATTGGTGACGCCATCGCCCACGATCCAGTCGCGGCCCTCCAGATGGGCGTTCAGCGTGGCATAGGCGGCTTTGAGCCGACCCTGGTTAAACGCGATCACCTCTTGCGGGCGCTTGTCCTCGGGCAGGAAGTTCATCAGGAAACGGGTCAGCCCGGCCATCGAGCTGAGCTTGTGGTTGTCCCACAGCACCCAGCGCAGGATGTCATAGTTCTCCTCGCGGGTCTTGCCGCCGAACTTGCCCGATTTTTCCGTCACATAGGCCTGGATACAGCCCGACTGGCTGGTGCGGAAATCGCCATCCACCAGCACTGGGGCCTCGCCCAGTTCGTTGATATTGGCGCGGTATTCCGGCGTGCGGGTCTCACCTCCGAAGAAGTCGACATAGACCGGCTCCCAGTCGAGGTCAGAGAGTTGCAGTGCCAGCGCCGCCTTGTAGGAATTGCCGCTTTCTCCGAAGCAGTAGAGTTTGATCGTCATCGTCGCCTCCCTTAGGCCAATGTCGCGGCGGGGGTTTCACACCCCCGCACCCCCGTGGAGTATTTCCGGCGAAATGAAGCAGGGGCCTCTTTACCGGGCATTAAGGTTAATCTGGTTTGTTTTCGGCTGCGGTACAGGCTGGAGAGCCGATGGCCGCGCGGAGTGAAGCCCCGCCGTCCCGCCTGCGTTCCGCCTGGCGGTCGGGTCGGAGGGCGGGGTGGACACGCGTGTTCTTCATTCCGCTGCAAATACTCTCGCCGAAGGCGTCTCTTACCGCTTGCGGTCGTCGAGTTCGGCGTTGAACAGGCGCAGCCGGTGGATCAGGTTCTCCTCGTTGATCACGCTGTTGAAATTCTCGAACAGGAACGACAGCGCTTCGCCTTCGTCGAGACCGGCGTCCTTGCTGAACGCCTTGAGGCGGCGAAAGCCATCTTCGGTCATCGCGACCGGGAAACGGCGGGTCAGGCGGAAACGTTTGGGCATCCAGGTCCTCCCATCAAGGCGGGGTAGGGTGGGCATTCCTGCCCACCTCTGGTTTAGAAGTTGGCGGCGTCCAGCGCCATGACCGTGTCGGCGCCAGTCTGGATACGGGCCAAGTGCAGGGCGGTGGCGGGCAGGCGGCGGGCCATGTAATAGCGGCCGGTGGCGATCTTGGTCTCGTAGAACGCGGTATCCGAGGCGCCGCCATCCAGTGCGTCACGCGCTGCCTTGGCCATCTGCGCCCACATCAGGCCCAGGCAGACATGGCCGAACATGTGCATGAAGTCATAGGACCCCGACAGCGCATTGTTGGGGTTCTTCATGCCGTTCTGCATGAAATACATACCCGCTGCTTGGAGGTCCTTGGATGCTGCCTTCAGCGGTTCGGTGAAGGCCTTGTCATAGGCCTCGTCCTGGCCCGCGTTGTCCTTGCAGAAGCTTTTGACCAGCTCGAAGAAGGCCATCACGTGCTTGCCGCCGTCCTGGGCGAGTTTGCGGCCCACCAGATCCAGCGCCTGCACGCCATTGGCGCCCTCATAGATCATCGCAATGCGGGCGTCGCGGGTGTATTGCGACATGCCCCATTCCTCGATGTAGCCATGGCCGCCATAGACCTGCTGCGCCTGCACGGTCATGTCATAGCCCTGATCGGTCAGGAAGCCCTTGATCACCGGTGTCAGCAACGACACCAGCCCATCGGCATCCTTGTCGCCGGCGCGATGGGCCGCGTCGATCATGGTGGCGCCCCACAGGATGAAGGCGCGGGCGCCCTCGGTGAAGCTCTTCTGGTCCATCAGGTTGCGACGGATGTCGGGGTGTACGATCAGCGGATCGGCCGGGCCATCGGGGTTCTTGGCCCCGGTCACGTCGCGGCCCTGAAGCCGGTCCTTGGCATATTCCAGGGCGTTCTGGTACGCGGCATCGGCCTGGGCCAGGCCCTGCATGCCGACGCCCAGCCGGGCCTCGTTCATCATGGTGAACATGGCGCGCATGCCCTTGTGTTCCTCGCCCAGCAGATAGCCGGTGGCGCCGTCATAGTTCATCACACAGGTCGAATTGCCGTGGATGCCCATCTTTTCCTCGATCTTGCCGACCGAGACCGCGTTGCGTGCGCCCAGGCTGCCATCCTCGTTAACCATGAACTTCGGGACAATGAACAGCGACACGCCCTTGATGCCTTCGGGGCCGCCCACGATCTTGGCAAGCACCAGATGCACGATATTGTCGACCATGTCGTGATCGCCCGACGAGATAAAGATCTTCTGCCCGGTGATCTTGTAGGAACCATCCGCCTGCGGTTCGGCCTTGGTGCGCATCAGGCCCAGGTCGGTGCCGCAATGGGGTTCGGTCAGGTTCATGGTGCCGGTCCATTCGCAGGACACCATCTTGGGCAGATAGGTATCCTTCTGCTCGTCCGTCCCATGCGCCAGGATCGCCGAGGCGGCGCCATGGGTCAGGCCCTGATACATGGTAAAGGCCTGGTTCGAGGCCGAGAACATCTCGCCCACCGCGGTGCCGATCACATAGGGCATGTTCTGGCCACCATATTGCTCGGGCATGTCCAGCCCGGTCCAGCCGCCTTCCTTGACTTGTTCAAAGGCCTCCTTGAAGCCAGTAGGGGTATAGACCACGCCGTTTTCCAGCCGGCACCCCTCGGTGTCGCCCACCGCGTTCAGCGGGTGCAGCACGTTCGAGGCGATCTTGCCGGCTTCTTCCAGCACGGCGCCGGTGAATTCGGGGTCCAGTTCGGCATAGCCGGGAATGTCGGATTCCGAGACCTTGAGCACTTCGTGCAGGATGAACTGCGAATCCTTGGTCGGCGCGGTATAGATGGGCATGTAACGGCTCCCTGAAGTCGTAAGTCGGATATCTGTGGTCGGAGAAGCGGCGGGTTATTCCGCCGCCTTCTCGGCGTCTTTCATCGAGGCGATCACCTTCTCGCCCCAGCGCAGCTGCTCCCTGAGGTCTTCGATCGCCTCGGTCAGCTCGTCGCGCTGCGCTTCCAGATCAGCCAGGCGCTCGCGTGCAATGTCATAGGTGCGGCTCAGCTGCATGTGCTGCTGGTCGCCAATGTGATAAAGGTCCAGCAACTGCCGGATCTGTTCCAGGCTGAAGCCGAAGCGCTTGCCGCGCAGGATCAGTTTCAGCCGAGCGCGGTCGCGTTTGGTGAACAGGCGTTTCTGGCCTTCCCGGATCGGGAACAGCAATTCCTTGGCTTCGTAAAACCGCAGCGTGCGCGGGGTCACGTCATAGGCATCGCACATCTCGCGGATGGACATGAGGTCTTCGGTCATCGGTTCAAACTCTCATCGCTGGCGTCATGGCGTTGATTTGGACAGCTTGCAGACCGTTTACAACATTCAGTTGACGTTTACGTAACTCAAACGCTACGTCACTTTGCGGCGTGACGTGGGATCAAATCGAATTGAGCGCGAAACCGGCCAGGAACCGTGATCCGGCCGCGCGAAACACGCATGCGGCCGACCGGGGGTTCACCGCCCGGTCGCACCGCCGCGCGGCCCCCGGTACCGGGCACGTTTGGCCTCGCGTTCAGCCTGGACCTGGCGATCCCAATCCGCCTGCGACACGCCGGGCGGGGCGGTGCCATAGCCGTTTGGGCCTACGTCGCAGGCCGACAGGCCGACAAGGGAAGAGACAAGAAACAAAAGACGGAAACAGGCGGTCATGCAGCTTCTCCGGTCAACGGAACCGGACATGCCGGTTCCTTGCCGGGTCAGCTTGCGCGCTCTGCCGGTCGCAATCAATGGCCGGACAGGGCGCCTGACGAAAAGTTCATCGCGGGGTCACCCGATACTGCGGATCGCCTGCTCGCGCAGTTGCTGCAACTCGGTCATGGCCTCTTCCAGCTGCATCTGCTGCTGGCGCAGCTCGTTCATCTGCCGGTCGGCCATCTCGACAAAGGCCGCCATCTGCGCCTGGTTGCCCTCATCCTCGTAGATCAGCAGCCACTGGCGAATTTCCTCCAGCGGAAAGCCGAATCTGCGGCCCCGCATGATCAGTTTCATCCGGGCGCGTTCGCGGGCCCCGTAAAAGCGCGCGCGGCCCTCGCGGTCGGGCTGCAACAGTTCAATGTATTCGTAATATCTCAAGGTGCGCGGCGTCACGTCGAACTCGGCGCACATCTCCTTGAATGACAAACGCGTATCGGTCATGGCCAATCTCCTCGCCCGCAACCTAGGGTCTTGCGAATAACAGCGCAACAGGCGGGCTTGCCCTTTATGTCGCGGCCTGATCATAAAGGGCCAGACCCAAGGCAGGATCTGTAAGTCATGACCGACAAGGCAAAACTCGCGCGGCAGTTCATTCAGGCGATACCGCACGCCAAGGCGCTGGGCCTCGATCTGACCCATATCGCCGAGGGAGAGGCTGTCATAACCATGCCCTATAACGCCGATCTGGTGGGCGATCCCCGGACTGGCGTCATCCATGGCGGCGCGGTTTCGGCGATGATGGACACCTGTTGCGGCGCAGCGGTGATGAGCCACCCGGCCGCCCCCGGCGGCACCGCGACAATCGACCTCAGGATCGACTACATGCGCGCGGCCACGCCCGGACAGGCGATCACCACCCGCGCCACCTGTTATCACATCACCCGCAACGTCGCCTTTGTGCGCGCCGTGGCCACCGACGACGATACAGACCGGCCGGTGGCCACCGCCGCCGGGTCCTTTACCGTGGAGGGGCGCTGATGACCCGCAAACGTCCCGAACCGATGCAGGTGGTCAAGCAGCGCCGCGATGCGGCGCTGAACGCGCTGGTCAGCGGCGTGCCCTATATCCGCTTTCTCAACATCACCTTCGACCGGCGCGGGGACGAGCTGACCGGTGTTCTGAATTTCGACGACAAGCTGATCGGCAACCCATTCCTGCCCGCCATCCATGGCGGGGTGACGGCGGCGTTTCTTGAGGTGACGGCGGTGATCACGCTCAGCTGGGCGCATCTGTTCGAGCGGATCGAAAGTGGCGATTTGGCGCCCGAGGATATTCTGACTGACGAGAATATGCGTTTTCCCAAGACCATCGACTTTACCATCGACTACCTGCGCTCCGGCCTGCCGCGCGATGCCTATGCGCGCGCCACGATCAGCCGGGCCGGGCGGCGCTACGCCTCGGTCCGGGTCGAGGCCTGGCAAGATCACCACGACAAGCTTTATGCGCAGGGGAGCGGGCATTTCCTGATGCCGCAGGACCCCAGCCCCGAAAGCTGAGCGGCGCATGTCCGAGGCCGCCCCGATCACGCACCAGCGGGTGTTGAAGATCGCCGTTCCGATCATGCTGGCCAACATGACCGTGCCGATCCTCGGCGCGGTCGATACCGCCGTAGTGGGCCAGATCCCCCAGGCCGCACCCATCGCCGCCGTTGGCGTCGGCGCGATCATCCTGTCGGCGATCTACTGGATTTTTGGCTTTCTGCGCATGGGCACCGCCGGGCTGACCGCGCAGGCGCACGGCGCAGGGCACGAGGGCGAGGTTGCGGCCCTGCTGACCCGCTCGCTGATGATCGGCGTGGCGGGCGGCGTCGCACTCATTTTGCTGCAACTGCCGATCTACTGGGGCGCGCTGGCCATCAGCCCGGCCAGCGCCGAGGTCGAGACGCTGGCGCGCGGCTACATGTCCATCCGCATCTGGTCGGCCCCCGCCGCCATCGCGATCTACGGTATCACTGGCTGGCTCATCGCGCTGGAGCGCACCCGCGCGGTGCTGGTGCTGCAACTGTGGATGAACGGGCTCAACATGGGTCTTGACCTGTGGTTCGTCCTTGGCCTCGGCTGGGGGGTGAACGGGGTTGCCTTTGCCACTTTCCTGGCCGAGTGGACCGGGCTCGCCTTTGGCCTCTGGCTCTGCCGCGATGCCTTCCTGAACCCGCGCTGGCGCGACTGGGCGCGGGTGTTCGAGGCCGCCCGCCTGCGCCGCATGGCTGTGGTCAACACCGACATCCTGATCCGCTCGATGCTGCTCCAGGCGATTTTCGTCAGCTTCCTGTTGCTTGGCGGGCGGTTCGGCGACGTGACGCTGGCCGCCAACCAGGTGCTGCTGCAATTCGTGCATATCACCGGCTATGCGCTGGACGGCTTTGCTTTTGCCGCGGAATCCTTGGTGGGTCAGGCCTTTGGCGCCGGAGCCGTGGCCCGACTCAGGCGCGCGGCCTGGATGACCAGCCTCTGGGGGCTGGTGCTGGCACTGTTGTTGTCGGTGGTGTTCTGGGCACTCGGCCCCTGGCTGATCGACGTGATGAGCAAGGACCCGAGCGTGCAGCTGGCAGCCCGCGACTACCTGGCCTGGATGGTGGCGGCACCGCTGTTGATCCTGGCGCTGGTGATGTTCGACGGCATCTTCATCGGTGCCACCCGCTCGGCCGACATGCGCAACATGATGGCACTCTCGGCGGCGATCTATTTCACCGCCGTCTGGCTGCTGATCGAGCCATACGGCAATCACGGCCTGTGGATGGCGCTGACGATTTCCTTTGTCGCGCGCGGGATCACGCTGGGCCTGCGCTATCCAGCGCTGGAGCGCGCGGCGGTCAGTCCAGCAGGCTGAGCAGATCCTCGGGCGGGCGACCGATCACCGCCCGGTCTCCCTTGATCGCCAGCGGCCGTTCGATCAGCAACGGGTTTTCGGCCATGGCGGCCAGCAGCACGTCGTCGGGGTCGCTCTTGCTGAGACCCAGTTCCTTGAACCGCGCCTCGCCCGTGCGCATCATGTCGATAGCCGGAACCCCCAGCGCCGCCTGGGTTGCGCGCAATTTCTCCAGGCTCGGCGCCTCCTCCAGATAACGCCGGACGTCGATCTCGGCGCCGCGCTCTTCGAGCAATGCCAAGCCCTGCCGCGATTTCGAGCAGCGCGGATTGTGCCAGTATTCGATCACAACCAGTCCTCTCTTTTGGTTCCCACCGCCTCGGTCACCGAGGCGAAGCCGTCGCGCGCCAAAAGCGCATCAAGCCCGCGCGCGATCTCAGCCGCCAGCGCCACGCCGCCATAGACCATCGCGGTATAGAACTGCACCGCCGAGGCGCCGGCGCGGATCTTGGCATAGGCCTGTTCGGCATTGCCGATGCCGCCCACGCCGATCAACGGGATCGTCCCTTCGGTCAGCGCCGACAGCCGCGCCAGAACGCGGGTCGATTTGTCAAACAGCGGCGCGCCGGACAGCCCGCCCGCCTCGCCCTTGTGGGCGCTCAGAAGACCCTCGCGCGACAGGGTGGTGTTGGTGGCGATCACCGCATCCACACCCGTATCGCGCGCCACGGCGGCGATATCCGCGATCTCGGCCTCGTTCAGATCTGGCGCGATCTTCAGGAACACCGGGATCGGCCGGGCCAGTGCATCGCGCGTTTCGATCACGCCAGAAAGCAGCGCCGTCAGCGCCGCGCGCCCTTGCAGGTCGCGCAGCTTCTCGGTGTTGGGCGAGCTGACGTTGACCGTCGCGAAATCCAGATGCGCGGCGCAATGGGCCAGCACGCGGGCGAAATCGCCGGGCCGGTCGGTGCTGTCCTTGTTGGCCCCCAGGTTGAGGCCAATCACCGCATCACGGGGACGCTTGGCCAGCCGCGTGGCAATCGCCTCCATCCCCTGATTGTTGAACCCGAACCGGTTGATCGCGGCGCGATCCTCGGTCAGGCGGAACAGGCGCGGGCGCGGGTTGCCCGGCTGCGGGCGCGGCGTGGCTGCCCCCACCTCGATAAACCCGAACCCGGCGCGCGCCAGCGGCGCCAGCGCCTCGGCATTCTTGTCAAAGCCTGCCGCCAGCCCCACCGGGTTGGGCAGGTCCAGCCCCGCCACCCGTGTGCGCAGCCGGGGCGAGGTCACCGGGCCGGGCAGGGGCACCAGCCCCGCTTTCAACGCCTTGATCGACAGGCCATGCGCGGTTTCCGGGTCCATCCGGTGCAGGGCCGCCAGCCCCAACTTCTCGATCATCTTCATCCGAAGCTTGTGCCCCCTGTGCCGGGTTTGGTGCGGATCAGGCGCGAGGTCTCGACCGCCGCCTGCCGGTGAATCACCGCCTGCCTGTAGGCGGGGTCGGTCACCATTTCTAGAAACGCATGGGCATTGGGGTAGCGCGCGATGAACATCTCGTCCCAGACCTCGTCGCCGGGACCGATCAGCACGGATTGGAACGTGCCGCGCCAGACTATCGAAGCGCCCAGCCGCGCGATGATCGGCGCGGTGTCGCGGCCATAGTTGCGATAGGCCTCCGCCCCGCTCAGCCCGGCATTGGCCAGCGCCTGGCCTTCGGGGTACAAAGCGCGGTCGCGAAACTTCACCAGGTTTAGCATCTCGATGGGGTGGTCGCGATCCAGCGCCTTGAACGCCTCGAACTGGGCGCGGTCGGGGTCGATATAGCCTGTCATGTCATCTCCTGCGGGAATTGATGCACCCCGTCCACCAGCGGCAGCGGCTGCGACCAGGCCACATCCGACAGCCGCAATTCGCGGTAAAGATGAGGAAACAGCGCGCCGCCGCGCGACACTTCCCATTTTAGCGCCTCGCCCATGGCATCCGCCTCGCAGGCCAGCAGAACCAGCCCCTCGGCTCCTGCAAAATGCTTGGCCGCCGTTTCGGCCGCCTGCTGGGCGGTCGAGAAATGCACGAACCCATCAGCCAGGTCCACCGGCGCCCCGGCGCTCTGGCTGTCACGTGTCAGCGCCGCCCATTCGTCGGCCCGGAAAATCTTGTAGATCAGCATGGCCTGGTGATGCCTTGGGCAGGGGGAGGAATCAAGCGCGATTTCCCTCACGAGACCTTTGACTCCGCTCAATTCCGCGCGCACCATCACGGACAATAACAACAGGGAGCAATTCGATGATCACCCGTTTTCTGACTTCGGTCGCGGCGCTGGGCCTGACCTCGGGCATGGCTGCCGCCGACTACAAGCTGACCATTCTGCACACCAATGATTTCCACGCCCGGTTCGAGCCGATCAGCAAGTACGACAGTGGCTGCAAGCCCGAGGACAATACCGAGGGCAAATGCTTTGGCGGCACCGCGCGTCTGGTGACCGCGGTCGAGGCCGCCCGCGCCCGCGCCGGCCATTCCATCCTTGTCGATGGCGGCGACCAGTTCCAGGGAACGCTGTTCTACACCTATTACAAGGGCAAGGTCGCGGCCGAGTTCATGAACAAGCTGGGCTATGACGCGATGACCGTGGGCAACCACGAATTCGACGACGGCCCCGAGGTGCTGCGCGGCTTCATGGATGCGGTGAATTTCCCCGTCCTGATGTCGAACGCCGATTACAGCGCCGAGGAGTTGCTCGCCACCAAGCTGTTGAAATCGACGGTGATCGAAATGGGCGGCGAAAAGATCGGCCTGATCGGCCTGACGCCCGAGGATACCCACGAACTGGCCAGCCCCGGCCCGAACGTCACGTTCTCCGACCCGGTTCCGGCCGTGCAGGGCGAGGTTGACCGGCTGACCGCCGAAGGGGTGAACAAGATCATCGTGCTCAGCCACTCGGGTTATGGCACCGACCAGCGGGTCGCGGCGGAAACAACCGGCGTGGATGTGATCGTGGGCGGCCATTCCAACACCTATCTGTCGAACAGTTCCGACAAGGCCGCAGGCCCTTATCCAACCGTGGTCAACGGCGTGCAGATCGTGCAGGCCTATGCCTATGGCAAGTTCCTGGGCGAGCTGAACGTCACCTTTGATGACGCCGGAAACGTGACCGAGGCGGTGGGCGAGCCGCTGATCATGGACGCCGCCGTGGCCGAGGATACAGCCACGGTCGCCCGCATCCAGGAACTGGCGGTGCCGCTGGAGGAGATCCGCAACAAGGTCGTGGCCAGCGCCGCCGAAGTCATCGAGGGCAACCGCGATGTCTGTCGGGTGCAGGAATGCCAGATGGGCA
This sequence comes from Ruegeria marisflavi, assembly GCF_025673445.1. NCBI lineage: Bacteria > Pseudomonadati > Pseudomonadota > Alphaproteobacteria > Rhodobacterales > Roseobacteraceae > Ruegeria > Ruegeria marisflavi. The sequence goes on along the minus strand of NZ_JAOVQN010000015.1, from coordinate 80,949 downwards.
ACCTCGTGGCCGACGCCATGCTGGACCGCGTCGCCGATCAGGGTGTCACCATCGCCATCGCCAATTCGGGCGGGCTGCGCGCCTCGATCGACGCGGGCGACGTGACCATGGGCGAGGTGCTGACCGTGCTGCCGTTCCAGAACACGCTGTCGACCTTCGAGGCCACCGGCGCCCTGATCGTCGAGGCGCTGGAAAACGGCGTCAGCGAGGTCGAAGCGGTTGGGGGCCGCTTCCCGCAGGTCTCGGGCCTCACCTATACTTGGGACAGTGCCCAGGCCCCCGGCAGCCGCATTGTCGAGGTGATGGTCGCCAGCGAGGACGGTTTCGTGCCGATCGACCCGGCGGCCAGCTATCTGGTGGTGACCAACAACTTTGTCCGGGGCGGCGGCGACGGCTATGCGATGTTCTCGGGCGACGACAAGAACGCCTATGACTTCGGCCCCGACCTCGCCGATGTGACGGCGGAATACCTCGCCGCCAACGCGCCCTACCAGCCCTATCTCGACGGCCGCATCGTCAAGAAGTAACGGTCAGGCCCTGGCTCAGCCCAGCTCGGGCCAGAGCCGGGGATCGAGCCCCGCGATAAACGGCGCAAGCAGGACCGCATGCTTGCGCCATTTGCCGACCGAGCGCGCGTGCACCGGCTGGCGCAACTGATTGGCACTCAGCGTCAGCACCTGTCCCGCCGCCTGATCGGGCCGCGCCATTTCGGGCACCCAGTCCAGCCCCAGATGCGCCGCCAGCCGACGGCTGGCGCCCTCCACATCCGCCACCAGGTCCTCATACGCCAGATCCAGGATCCGGCCCGGGAACACCGCATGCCAATGGGCCATCATCCGGGCGTAAAGGTTGAACCGATGCGCCATGCCCCGCAGGTCATAGGCATAGTTCAGCGCCGATCCCGCCAAATGCGCCTGCCACAGCGACAGCGCCACATCGCGCGGGTCGCGCCGCAGGTGGATCACCCGCGCATCCGCCCGTGCCGCCAGCAGGAACCCGGTCAGCCGGTAATTCTCCGGCATCTTGTCGGTATAGAACCGGGTGCCCTCGGGCAGGGCGGGCAGGCTCTCGGCCTCGCCCTGCCGGAATGCCGCCCGTGCGCCTGCATCAAACGGCAGCCCGCCGTCGATCAGCGGCCCCAGAAGCCGCCCCGGCGCGATCCGCTCGCCCAGGGGGCGCACCGCCGGATGCGCGCCCAGCATCGCCTCGGTCAGCGAGGTACCCGACCGGGGCAGGCCCAGCACATAGACCGGCGCCACTCCGTCGCCCGGCCCGTCGCCTTCCGCGCCGGGCTCGAACCGTGCCATCAGCGCTTCGCTCAGCCGCGTGTCGGCCCCGGCGTCATAGGGCATCAGCCGCGCTATCGCCGCATTGGCCCGGGTCAGGTGTTTGGCAAACCCGTCCTCGTCGCCCGCTTGCCCGGCAATCCGGGCTAGCGCAAAATGCAACTGCCCCCTGGCGGGTCCGTTGTCATCGACGTTCTTCAGCGCCGACAGCACCTGCGGGGCCAGCACCGCGTTTTCCGCGCCTGAATTGATCTGCGCCAGTTGCTCCAGCGCCTCGGCCTGTCCGGGCGCGATCTCCAGCACCGCCCGGTACTGTTCCTTTGCGGCCTCGGTCTCTCCCTGTTCCACCAGCCGCATCGCCAGCGCCAACCGGGCCGGAACATGGCCCGGGGCCAGTGACACGGCCCGTTCCGCCGCCGCGCGTGCCGCATCGGGCCGGTCGGCCCGCGCCAACGGCAGCGACAGCGCGATCTGCGCCTCGATATTGTTGGGCTCCAGCTCTGCCGCCCGTTCCAGATCGGCCAGCGCCTCGGCCTCCTCGCCCATCTGCCCCAAAAGCCGCGCCCTGAGCAAATGCCCGCGTGCCTGCCCCGGAAGCAGGGCTATGACCCGGTCCACTGCCGTCCGCGCCGCCGCGCCATCGTCCCGCGCCATCTCGACCTGTGCCAACAGCGCCCAGGCGACATCGTCCTGCGGGTTTGCCCGAGTCATCTGGCGCAAATGCCCCACCGCCTCCTCGGCCCGCCCCAGCAAAAAGAGGGTCTGCGCCAGATTGCGCCGCGCCTCGTGGAAATTGGGCGCCAGTTTCAGCGCCAGCTGGAAATGCGGCAACCCCGCCTTGGGTCGTCCCATGCCGCATTCGGCGATCCCGGCGATGTTCATCCAGCCGGGATGCGCCTTGTCAGCCTTCAGCCCCTTGCGGGCCAGCCGCTGCGCGGTGCGGAAATCGCCGCCCTGGACGGCGCGCAGCGCCTGCGAGATGTCGTTCTGCATCGAAACCTGCCTCTGATGCGGGATGGGCACAGGTTTACGGTGCAAGACGCGGCGCCGCAATGGCCGCACGCCCCAAGGACAAGCGGGTTGACGCAGGGCAGAGCGATAGGTTAATTAACAAAAGAGTTAAATAAAAGGTGACCCATGAAACTGCATGTCTTTCCCCCGTCTCCGAACTCCCGCAAGGTGCTTGTGGTCAACGCCCATCTGGGTCTGGACCTGCCGCTTGAAATGGTCAACCTCGCCACCGGCGAGCAGCACGCTCCCGGCTTTGTCGCCCTCAACCCCAATGCCAAGGTGCCGGTGCTCGAATATGCGGACGGCGGCACGCTGTGGGAATCGAACGCCATCATGGCGCGGCTCTGTGCCGAGGTCGACACGCCGCTCTGGCCGAAATCCGACATCCGCTATGACATCCTGCGCTGGCAATATTGGGAGACGGCACATTGGACGCCCGCGCTCTCGCCCTTCATCAGCCGCCATATCTTTGGTCAGATGGATGCCGATCTCGACACTGCCGCCACGCAGACCGCCAAATACGGGGCGGTGCTCGACACCCATCTGGCCGGGCGCGACTGGCTGGTGGGCGACGGGGTGACGCTGGCTGACATCTCGGTCGCCTGCATCCTCAGCCTGCGCGCGCAGTGCCACTATCCGCTGGACGGCTTTGCCAATATCCAGCGCTGGATCGCCGCGGTCGAGGCGCTGCCAGCCTGGCAGTCTGCCGAAGGCATCGTTCAGGCGACGCTGGCCAAGGTGCAGGCGGCCTCGTAATCTGGCGTCCATGTGCGGACGTTTTGCCATCACCCTGCCCACCGACGCGATGGCGCGCCTGTTCCAGGCGCGCCCCGCCAACGACCTGCCGCCGGTGCCCAATTACAACGTCTGCCCGACCAATCAGGTGCATGTCATTCGCTCAGTCGAGGGGGGCCGGGAGCTTGTACAAAACGGTTGGTCCTTCCTTCCGCACTGGTACAAAACGGTCAATTCGGGGCCTTTGTTGATCAATGCACGGGCCGAGACCCTGGCCGAGAAACCGGCCTTTCGCGACGCCTGCCGCCACCGCCGCTGCCTGATCCCGGCGACCGGTTTCTATGAATGGACCAAGGATGCCGAGGGCAAACGCCTGCCCTGGTATATCCATCGCCGCGACGGTGCGCCCATCGCCTTCGCCGGCATCTGGCAGGACTGGGGTCAGGGCGAAGACCGCCGCCCCACCTGCGCCATCGTCACCACCGCCGCCAACCGGAACATGGCACAGATCCACCATCGCATGCCGCTGATTCTCGAAGCCGCCGACTGGCCGCTCTGGCTGGGCGAGGCGGGCCATGGCGCCGCCCGGCTGATGCAGCCGGGGGGTGAAGAAGTATTGCAATTTCATAGAGTTGGGGTGGAGGTCAACTCAAATCGCGCCAGCGGCCCGCAGTTGATCGAGCCCATTTCGACCTGACCTTTCGGATTTGTACAAAGCGCGTTAAACGGGGGCATGGCTCTCGAATTCACCACGCTTCCCCAGCTTTATGCGCACGGCTTCGACACCGTGATCGACGTCCGCAGCCCGGCCGAACATGCCGAGGATCACCTGCCCGGTGCAATCAACCTGCCGGTGCTGGACAATGACGAACGCGCCCGCGTCGGCACCATCTACAAACAGCAGAGCCCGTTTCTGGCGCGCAAGCTGGGCGCGGCGCTAGTGTTCCGTAACGCCGCCGCGCATGTCGAACACAGCCTCAGCCACCACGAAGGCGCCTGGCGCCCCCTGGTCTATTGCTGGCGCGGCGGCCAACGCTCCGGCTCCTTCACCTGGATGCTACAACAGATCGGTTGGCGCGCCGAGGTCATCGCGGGCGGCTATCGCACCTATCGCCGTTTGGTGAACCGCTATCTCTACGATGATCCACTGCCGCATCGGCTGGTGGCGCTTGACGGGTTCACCGGCACCGCCAAGACTGAAATCCTGAGCCATCTGCCAAGCCACGGCGTGCAAGTGCTTGATCTCGAAGCACTTGCCAATCACCGTGGCTCGCTGCTGGGCGGCCGACCCGGCGGGCAGCCCAGCCAGAAAGCCTTTGAATCAAGGCTCGCTGGTGCACTCTGCGCGCTTGACCCGGCCCGCCCCGTGGTGGTCGAGGCGGAAAGCTCCAAGATCGGCGAGCGAATCCTGCCACCCAGTCTCTGGTCGGCCCTCTGCGTCGCCCCCCGGATCGAGATTGACGCACCAATCGCGGCGCGTACGGCCTATCTGACAGCGGCCTATGACGACATCCTGTCGGACGCTGAGACGTTGATCGCCAAGCTCGACCCGCTGCGCTATCACCGCGGTCACGAGGTGGTGGACGGCTGGTTGCAGCTCATCGCCGCGGGCGACAAGGCGGGCGTGACCCGCGCGCTGATGCAGCAGCATTACGACCCCGCTTACCTGAAATCCCGCCGGTCACACGAAGCCGACCACCTGGCCACAGTTTCTGCGAGATCGCTGGATGCCGGGGGGATCGCCCAGGCGGCCAGTGACGTTGCTCAGGCACTGCACCGAACCCCGTCACTACACGCAGTATAACCCCTTTATTTCGCTAGAAATACTCCGAGGATGCGCCGTAAGGCCATGGCGGCGGCGGCGCCTCAGGACTTGAGCCGCAAACCCGGTGCCTCGGACAGTTTCCCGATGATCGCCGCCGGATACCCTGCCGCCTGCAATTGCTCCAGAAGCGGGGTGGCCTCTTCCGGCGTGACAGCGGCCAGCAATCCGCCTGCGGTTTGCGGATCGAACAGCAACGCCGCCTTGCTGGTGGCGGGCAATTCCGGCACCAGCATCCGGTTTTCAGCAAAGATCGACGAGCGCACCCCCGCCTGCGACAGTTCCAGCGCACCCTGCATCACCGGCACGGCTTCCAGGTCGATCTCTGCTCCGGTACCAGACATCTCGCAAATGCCATGGAGATGTCCGGCCAGGCCAAAACCGGTCACGTCGGTCATCGCATGGGCACCGTGCAGGATCTGCGCGGCCTGTCCCTGTCCCTGTGTCATCCAGCCATAGGCGGCCGCCACATCGGCGCCAGCGGCCTGTCCGGCCATTTCACCCGCCATCAGCACTCCACTGCCCAAGGGTTTGGTCAGGATCAGCACGTCACCCGGCCGCCCGCCGGCAAGTGTGATCGGGTCGCGTTGGCAAAGCCCGGTCAGGGTAAAGCCGATGGTCAACTCGTCGCCGACAGAACTATGGCCGCCGACGATTTCCGCCCCGGCGTCGCGCATCACTTCGGTCGCGGCCGCCATGATCTCGGTCAGGCTGCGCTGCTGTAATTCGGGCGATAGCCGGGGCAGGATCACCGTCGCGGTGGCCGCCTGCGGCTCGGCCCCCATGGCCCAGATATCGCCCAGCGCGTGATGGGCCGCGATCCGGGTCATCAGCACCGGGTCCTCGGTCAGCCCGCGCAGATGGTCCGACGTCATGACCTGGCGCACCCCACCCGTGGTCAGCAAGGCCGCGTCGTCCCCGGGCAGGGGCGTAACGTCGCTCCGAGTTGCGCCGGGTAGCGGGGCAAGGGCCGCGCGCAGCGCTGCGCGCCCGACCTTGGCGCCGCATCCGCCGCAGAGCGGCTTTTCCCCCAGCGCTTCGACCAGACCTTGGGCATGGAGTTCTGGCAAGGCGGGCTGACCCATGCGCGGCAGGTCACGGAAACGCTCTATGAAGGTTTGGTCGATCCGGTCCTTCCACCGCCACATCAGAGGCCCCGAGAACACCATCCCCCATTTCTCGGCCAGGGCTGCCTTGCCGCCCAACGAGATCAGTTTCAGATAATCCCTTTGTGGCCGATAGGGGCGCAGGTTGCCCGCGCCAAAGGCGGCGCGCAGGTTATCGTGGAGCACCGGCGCCTCGCGCACGGCATAAACCCCCGCTTTGGGCCGGGGGCTGTCCAACAGGTGGGCGCAATCGCCAGCGGCGAAGATGGCCGGATCGCTGGTTTGCAGACACGCATCGACTGCGATGAACCCGTCATAGGTGGCGAGACCGCTATCGGCCATCCATGGATAGGGGCGTGCCCCGGCGGCGCCGGTCACGAACCGGGCCGGGATCATCCGGCCATCGGCCAGTTCTACTCCCTCTGCCCGCACCTGCGCGATCTCCGTCCCCTCGACCAGGGTCACGCCAAGGGATTTCATGGCCTGCCGCACCCGTGCGGCCGCCTTGTCGCCCATGGCGCCCAGAACCCGGAGATTGTCGATCAGTGCCACTTCGGCCATGCGGTTACGGGCGCGAAGGGCGTGGGCCATCGCCATCACCAGTTCGGCCCCGGCCACACCACCCCCGATCACCGCCACCTGCGCCGGGCCTTCGCCGGCAAGGTACTCGGCCCAGCGAGCGGCGAACGGCCCCAGCGGCTTGGCAGGAACGCCGTGCTCGGCGAAACCGGGCAGGTTCGGCATCGTTGAGGTGATACCAACGTTGACAGAGGCGATATCAAAGGCAACAGGTGGGCGCCCCGGCACCAGCACCTCGCGCCGGTGCAGGTCGATGCCCTGCACCTCGCCCAGGATCACCCGCGCCCCGGCGAAGCGTGCCAATTGCACAAGGTCGATGTCCAAATCTCCGCGCGCATAGTGGCCTGCCACAAATCCGGGCAACATGCCGGAATAGGGGGCGATGGGGCCGGGGTTGATCACCGTCACCCGGACTCCAGCCAGCGGCATCATCCCCCATTTTCGCAGGACCAGCGCATGGGTATGCCCGCCCCCGATCAGAACAAGGTCACGGGTGCGGGGCAGGGGAGGGGTATTCATCTAGTCAGGTCGCCGTCTGGTCAGGTTCGTCCTCGTTGGGCTGTACCGCATGGGTTGCCCATTTTCCATCCTCACCCGCATCGGGCAGGCTCTCTGGCGTTTCATGCCGGTGAATGTGCCACTTTGCAATAAACAGAGCCGTGACCGGTGCTGTGAGAAACAGAAACAACGTGATCAGCAACTCGTGCAGTGACAGCCGATGCTCCAATGCGAGTGAGTGGAGGATAGAGGCGATAAGCACACCGCCTACGCCCAGAGTGGTCGCCTTGGTCGGTGCGTGCAGGCGCGACATCGGGTCCTTGAGCTTGATCATCCCGAACGAGCCGACAAAGCCGAAGATGCCCGAAACTATCAGGAAGAAGGCGATGACGATTTCCCAGAATTCTACCATGCCGGCCTCACTCGATGATGTTGCCGCGCAGCATGAAGCGCGCATAGGCCACGGTCGAGACAAAGCCCAGCATGGCGATGATCATGGCTGCCTCGAAAAAGATCTCGGTGCCCAATAGCAGGCCGTAGAGAACCATCAGAGCAATGGTGTTGATTACCATCGTGTCCAGCGCCAGAACCCGTGTACCGACGCCGTCGGCGGTGATGATCCGCCACAGGCACATCATGACGGCCGCCCCGAAACAGGCAAAGGTGAAATGGATCGCATAGTCCATGATCATTCGAATATCTCCTTCAGACGGCGTTCGTAGCGCTGCTTGATCTCGTCACGAACCGCATCGGGATCGGGGGCGTCCAGGCAGTGTACCAATAGGTTATGACCCTTTGCAGACAGGTCGCAACTGACGGTGCCCGGGGTCATGGTGATGGTGCCCGCCAGAACGGTGATCGCTTCGGGGCTGCGCAGTTCGAGTGGGATGCAGATCCAGTTTGGCTGCCGGTCCGCATCACGTTTGAACAGGATGATCCGGGCGACGGTGAAATTCGCCACCACGATGTCCCACAGAACGACCAGGATGTACTCCACCACCATCGGCCAGTTCCGCAGGATCGGGCGATCTGGCCAATAGGGCTGGGTGATGAACGGGATCACGATCCCGAGGATCAGGCCGAACACGACCGAATTCAGCGAAGGCGCGTTTGCCAGCAGCACCCAGACGATCGTCAGGAGGATGGTGAGATGTGGGTGTGGGAACACCCGGCGCAACAGTTTCATTGCTCACCCCCCTTAAGGACCGCGTCGATATAGTGTTGCGGCGTATAGAGCTGTTCGGCCATTGAGCTTGTGTATTCCATCAAGGGACCGGCAAACAGCGTCAGTCCGATAAGCCCCGCGACCAACCCGAACACGGCCGAAAAGGTCAGGCCAGGCATCGGCTCGGGGGGCGGCAAGTGGATCACCTTGTCCTCGTTTTCAGGGTCCGGTTCGGTGTTATGGCGCGCATCGTGGCTTTGCCAGAAGATGAGCGACCCGGCACGCGCCAGCCCGACGATGGTAATAAACGAGCTGACCAGGATCACCGCCCAGATTGCCGTGAAATCGCCCGCGTCGCGGGCGGCGTCCATCACCAGCAGCTTGCCAACGAACCCCGACAGGGGCGGCATGCCCGCCAGCGCGATGGCCCCGATGAAATAGAGCGCGGCGATCAGCCCGCTTTGCGGCATCGGCGTCATCCCGTCGATGCGGCCACCCTGGCGTTCGATCACCAGATCGGCGATCAGGAACATCAGCCCGGTGGCCAATGTCGAGTGAACGGCGTAGTAAAGTGCCGCCGCCGTGGCCTGGGGCGTGAACAGCGATACCGCGATCAGCAGCGTCCCCATCGAAGCGATCGCGGCAAATGCGACCATTCGCGCGATATGCTGCGTGCCGAGGATACCGACCGCACCGATGGCGAGCGTGACGAGCGCCGCTGGCAGCAGCCAGTCGCCCGCCAGCCCCTGAGTGATAGTAACCTCGGGGCCAAAGGCCAGCGTGTACATTCGGAGGATGGAATAGGCGCCCACCTTGGTCATGATCGCAAACAGGGCGGCCACCGGCATCGGCGCAAGGGAATAGCTGGCGGGAAGCCAGAAATGCAGAGGCAAGACTGCGGCCTTGATGCAGAACACCAGCAACAGCAGCACCGCGCCGACCCTGAGCAGAGCGGTATCCTCGGTCGGCAGGTCGGCCACCCGCAAGGCCAGATCGGCCATGTTGAGCGTACCTGTCACCGAATAGAGTGTGCCGAGCGCGAACAGGAACAGGGTCGAGCCGAGCAGGTTGTAAGTGACATATTGCACCCCCGCCTTAAAACGAACGGGACCACCGCCATGGATCATCAGACCGTAAGATGCGATCAGCAGCACCTCGAAGAAAACGAACAGGTTGAACGCATCCCCCGTCAGGAAGGCGCCACAAACCCCCATCAACTGAAACTGGAACAGCGGGTGGAAATGACGCCCGCGCTTGTCCCATCCCGATCCCATGGCATAGAGCACCACGGCCAGCGCCAGTAGCGAGGTCAGCAGAACCATCAGCGCCGACAATCGGTCGAGCACCAGCACGATGCCAAAGGGCGCGGGCCAGTTGCCCAGTTCATAGACCTGGATCTCGCCACCTGCGGCCTGTGCCGTCAGGGTCAGCGCGATCCCGACTAATCCGACGGTGCCCGCGACCGAAAAGATGCGTTGCAGGTCCAAGTGATAGCGCAGGACCATGATGATGAAAGGCGCCAGCAATGCGGGCAGCACGATCGGGGCGATGATCCAATGGTTCATACGTCCTCTCCCGGTGCGGCGTCGACACTGTCATGCGCTTTCATGTCGATGCGGTCGTCCTTCGACGACAGATAGGCGCCAAGCGCGATCATCACGATGACGGCGGTCATCCCGAACGAGATCACGATCGCTGTCAGCACCAGCGCTTGCGGCAGCGGGTCTGTATAGGGAACATCCGCGTATTTGTTCAGGACCGGTGGTGCATTCAGCGCCAACCGCCCGGTGGCAAAGAGAAAGGCGTTGACTGCATAGGTCAGCAGCGACAGGCCCAGAATGACCGGAAAGGTCCGGCGACGCAGGATCAGGAAGATGCCGGCGGCAGTCAGCACACCCACGGCAGAGGCAAGGAGCGCTTCCATGTCAGGTCTCCTTTCCCACGGGGATTATGGTGTCTGGCCCGGGGCCAGGCACCGGGGGTGCGTCTCGCTGTGGGTTGATGTCCATCGGGTATTCCTGCTGTATTCCAGGCTGCCAGGCAAAGCGTGACAGGCTGTCGAGCGCCAGCAGCACGGCCCCCAGGACGGCAAGGAACACGCCAGTGTCAAACAGCATCGCGGTCGCCCATTCAAACTCTTCCAGCGGCGGCCAGTGCAGATAGCCGAAATCGCTGGTCAGGAAGGGCATGTCGTTGAACCAGGCGCCCAGGCCGGTGGCTGCCGCGATCAGAACGCCCCAGCCAATGGTGGCATGGTAATAGAACCGCTGCCGCTCGATCGTCCAGGTATAACCGCTGGCCATGTATTGCATCAGAAAGGCGATGGCGACCACTAGCCCAGCGATGAAGCCGCCGCCCGGCTGGTTGTGGCCGCGGAAAAAGATATAGGCCCCGACCATCAGTGCGATGGGCATCATGACACGGGTCACTACCACCATCATCAGCGGATGCGCATCGCCTGATTGCGGCCAGTGCGGTTTACGGTTCAACAGATAGGCGCGCACGTTGCTGGACAGTACCGACTCCGCCAACGCAAAGATTACCAGGGCGGCGATACCAAGAACGATGATCTCGCCAAAAGTATCAAAGCCGCGGAAATCCACCAGGATCACGTTGACAACGTTGGTGCCGCCGCCGCCCTTGTAGGAATTGGCCAGATGATAGCCCGAGATGGTGGGAAAGGCGAAATCCCGCACCATCAGCGCATAGATCAGCCCGCCCGCGCCAAGCCCGGCCACGACCGAGATCGCGGCATCGCGCAGCTTGCGCGCCTTGGTGCTGTCCACCGGTGTTTGTGTCGGCATGAAGTTCAGTGACAGCAGTAGCAGGATCATCGTCACCACTTCGACCGAGATCTGGGTCAGCGCGAGATCCGGGGCCGACAGATAGTTGAAGGCCATTGAGACGATGAGCCCGACGACGCCGATCAGAACCAGCGACAGCAACCGGTTACGGTGAAACCACATGATGGCCAGCGTCGCGCCCACCAGGCAGATCCAGCCGATGATTGGAATGATCGGCGCCTCCAGCGGTACGCGGGTCGGTAGTCCGGTCGTTCCGGTCGCATAGGCGTAATAACCGATGCCAACGGTAAACGCGATCATGATCGCGGCATAACGGCTAATGACCCCGTTGTGCAGCCCATCGGTGATCGTCCGCGATATTTGGGTCAGCAGTTCGATTATTGCGTCAAAGATCGCCTTGGCCTCAGGCCGGGGTAGGTTGTCCCACACCCGCTCCAGATGTCGGTGCATCGCCAGCAATAGCAAACCGCCCAGAACAGCCACGATTGACATGTAGAGCGCGGGGGTAAACCCATGCCAGAGCTTGAGCTTGAAATAGGGCAGTTCACCGCCGATAACCGACTGCGCCGAGGCACTGACCACTGGGCCGGCAACTGTGGCCGAGTTAAGGCCGATAACCACGACCAGCAAAACGAGAATCGCGGGCGAGAGCCACAGGCCGGGACCGGGATCATGCGGTGCGTGCGGATAGTCCTGCCGTTCCGGTCCCAGGAACACATGTGATATGTACCGGAACGAATAGGCCGCCGAAAACAGTGCGGCAAATACCGCCAGGGCGGGAATCACCACATGGCTGTCCAGCCATGTTGTGTGAAATGCTTCCTCCAGCATCATCTCCTTGCTGAGGAACCCGTTCAGCGGCGGAATCCCGGCCATCGACAGGGCCGCGATTGTCGCGATGCCGAAAGTGACCGGCATAAGGTGTCTAAGCCCGCCCAACCGCTTGATGTCGCGCGTGCCGGTTTCGTGGTCCACAATGCCTGCGCTCATGAAGAGGGCCGCCTTGAATGTTGCGTGGTTGACGATGTGGAACATTGCCGCCACCGCTGCAACCTTGGTGCCAAAGCCCAGGAGCATAGTGATCAGCCCCAGATGGCTGACGGTCGAAAAGGCCAGCAGCGCCTTGAGATCGTCCTTGAAAAGCGCAATGACCGCGCCCACGACCATGGTCACCAGCCCGGTGGTGGCGACGATATAGAACCACTCGGGTGTGCCCGCCAGCACCGGCCACATCCGCGCCATCAGGAAAATACCGGCCTTAACCATGGTTGCCGAATGCAGATATGCTGATACCGGTGTTGGCGCCGCCATCGCATGGGGCAGCCAGAAATGGAACGGGAATTGCGCCGATTTGGTGAAACAGCCCAACAGGATCAGCAGTAGCGCGGGCAGGTACCAAGGAGAGGCCTGGATCGCCTCCTTGTTCTGAAGGATCACACTCAGGTCATAAGATCCCACGATATGGCCCAGAATAAGCATGCCCGCGATCATCGCCAGCCCGCCTGATCCGGTCACCGCCAGCGCCATACGTGCGCCCTGTCGGCCTGCGGGCAGGTGTTTCCAATAGCCGATTAGCAGGAATGAGCTAAGCGATGTAAGTTCCCAGAAAACCAGCAAAAGCAGGATGTTGTCGGACAAGACGATGCCCACCATCGCGCCCTGGAACAACAGGAGATAGGTATAGAACTGCCCCATCGGATCATGCCGGGACAGATAGAACCGGGCATAGAGAACGATCAGCATGCCGATCCCCAGGATCAGCGTCGCAAACAGAAAGCCCAGCCCGTCCAGCATGAAATTGGCGTTCAGGCCCAACCCGGGCAACCAGTCGAACCGTGCGGTCACCACCTCCCCGCGTAATACGGCAGGTGCATGGATCATCAACCCGGTAAAGGCGAGGAAGCTGGCCAGACCCGCTGCCGAGGCGGAGACGTTTCGGCCCGCTCGGATCAGCAGACCGGGAAAGATCGCCCCAAGAAAGGGCAGGGCGGCGATCAGGAAAAGGGACACCGTCTATTTCTCCGCTGCTGGTTTTTTTGTTCACATTGTTTTGCAGCGATAATTTATGTCCTTGCCAGGTATTGCAAGGTTGCAAAGGTCAGAGATTTGTTGCGACAGAGTGTAACATGCATTTTCGGCTGACGAATTGTTGATCGTACCCGACCTGTTGGGATCAGGCGAAGCCGGGCCTGAAGTGATAGAACCTGTTCCTGAAATAATGGCGATAAGCACATTTGTAGGAGGGCGCATGACTCGGAAAACGTCTCGTCGGATTTGGCTTGGCCTCGTAGTCGCGATTGTCCTCGGCTTTAGCCTGCGACAGTATTTATTGACACCCGAAGATTTTGCCGGCGGAGCGTTGACGGTGGCCGAAGCGCATGCGCAGGCGACCGAGGGCAAGGTCTTGCTGATTGACATCCGGCGCCCGGATGAATGGCGCGCAACGGGGATCGGCGAGGGAGCCCATCCGCTTGACATGCGGCGCGAAGATTTTGCCGAGGCATTGGCGGATTTGGCTGAGGGTGACAGAAACCGACCGATCGCCCTGATCTGCGCGCGCGGGGTACGTTCTGCTCGGCTTGCCAACCGATTGAGCGCGGCCGGATTCGGCAATATCATCGATGTTCCCGAGGGAATGATGGGATCGCGCGCCGGGCCGGGTTGGGTGCGGTCTGAACTGCCGGTGACGGCTTATGAGGAGCGCGGATGATGATCCGGAGCGTATTTGCGGTTCTGGCACTGGCGGGATCGGCGACAGCGGTTTTAGCTGGCTGTGCGGATGAAACGGGGCCATGTGAAATAGCTGGTGGAAGCTATCACATCGTCCTGCCTAAAGCCGAACACCCCCCGGTTCTGGTGTTTCTGCACGGACACGGCGGAGAAGGTGCGGGACCGATCAACAATGAACGGCTCGTCGCACCTCTGCAGGCCCGGGGCTGGGCGGTGATCGCTCCAGATGGGGCGATCCGGCCCGCTGGAACCGGCAAGCGCAGCTGGAATTTCTTTCCGGGCTGGGAGGGGCGGGATGAGGCCGCCTTTCTGAATGCGGTAACCGAGGACGCGGTCGCCCGGTTCGGGCTGGACCAAAATCGCGTGGTACTGGGGGGATTTTCGGCGGGGGCCTTCATGGTAAACTACCTGGCCTGCGCCACGCCTGATGCCTATTCCGCCTATGTGCCGGTCTCGGGCGGGTTCTGGCGCCCGCAGCCCGAGGTCTGTAACGGCCCGGTGCGGCTGTTACATACGCATGGCTGGAGCGATCCTGTGGTGCCGCTCGAAGGGCGCATCCTTGGGGCCGACCGGTTTCAGCAGGGTGATATCTTTGCCGGTCTGGAAATCTGGCGCATCGCCAACGGGTGCCTCGATCACAAACCCGACAGCTATTCCCTCACCGGACCGTTCCAGCGGCGTGCCTGGACCAGCTGCGATCCGGGCGGGGTGATTGAGTTCGCGCTGTTTCCCGGCGGCCACATGGTTCCCGAAGGTTGGGCCGACATGATGATCGACTGGTACGAGGCGCTGGGCGATCCTTGATCGCCCGGCACCGGGTTTATTCGGCCGGGCGCACGCCTGTGCCGCGTTCCAGAAGTGATTTCAGTTCGGTCCGGTAAGACCGCGCCGCCCGCGTGATCGCCGGTTCGCGGTATTCCTCGCGCATCCCGATCAGCCGCCGCGCGGCGCCAGCCGATACACCCGACAGGGCGGACAGCGGCACCGCAAGGGCGAGGCTGAACGCAATCGGGGCCAGCCAGACCGAGACCAGCCCCAATGCGATACCAGCGCTGAGCGCCAGCCCGCTGACGGTTTCGAGCGCATGACAGGTGATCAGCGTCGTCAGGCCATAGGTGCCACCGTCGCGGGCCTGCGGTGACCACCCCTTCTGGATGCCCAGCATGGTGCGGAATACCGCGATCATCTGCTGGACCATCAGGATGGGGGCGTAAAGGATCGACAGGATCACCTCGGACAAAAAGGAAAGCAGGAACCGGCCCGCACCGCCAAAATCGGAATAGCGCGCTCCGCTGAGCGGCAGTGCGGCGATCCCCAACAGCTTTGGCAGCAACAACATTGCATACATGACGACGATGATCACCACGTGGCGGCCCTCGGAGATGTCCGGCCATTGCGGGAACAGCGGGTTCTCGGGGCTGAAATACTGTAGAACCGAACCGTCCTCGCCGTGACCGATCAGCGCCCACATCACCAGAAGAGCAAACCAGATCGGCGACATCAGGTAGCCGATGGCGCCATGAAACATGTGGAACCGCGAGATCGAGCGGAAGCCGCGCGCGGTCAGCAGGTTCAGGTGTTGCAGGTTGCCCTGGCACCAGCGGCGGTCGCGCAGCACATGGTCGATCAGGGTCGGTGGGGTCTCTTCATAAGAGCCACGGATGCGCGGCAGAAAGCGGACCGACCAACCGGCCCGACGCAACAGCCCGGCTTCGACGAAATCGTGGCTCATGATCAGCTTCTCGCGCCCCGAGAGAGAGCGCAGCTTGGGCAACCCCGCGCAATTGGCAAATGCAGCGGTGCGGATGATCGCATTGTGGCCCCAATAGTTGCCCTCTTGTCCGCACCAGCGGGCCATGCCCTCGGCAAAGGCGGCGCCATAGACACCGTTGGCAAACTGCTGCATCCGGGCAAACACGGATTGCGCGCCGATCAGTTGCGGAAAGCTCTGGATCAGCCCGGCGGCGGGATCGCGAGCCAGCGCGTCGGTCAGGCGCGCAATCGCGCGGCCGGTCATCAGGCTGTCGGCGTCCAGCACCAGCATCGCGTCCCAGGCTCCGCCCCAGGTGCTGACCCAGTCGGCGATGTTGCCGACCTTGCGGTCGGTATTCTGTTCGCGGCGGCGATAGTACAGCGCCAGATCGGGCGCCAGTGTTGTCCGCAACGCCTCGACACTGGCCTGTTCCTGCGCGGCGATGGCGTCGTCGCGGGTGTCTGACAGGATGAACATGGCGTATTCATGCTGGCCGCCGCGCGATTTCAGCTCTTCGAGCATGGTGCGTGCGTTGCCAAGTACATACCACGGCACTTCGTTGTAGACCGGCATCAACAGGGCCACACGCAGGCGCTGCACCTTGTCGGCGCGAAGCCGTGGACCCTGCCGGGACAGCGAGATCATGCCCAACAGAACCGTACTGACCGCAAAGGCGATCCAGAAGAAGTTGAAGGCGATCAGGGCCAGAAGGATACCTTCGATCAGCGAAATCCCGGCATCCGAAAACCAGTCTCCCATCAGCCAGAGCAACCCCAAGGTGGCCGCCATCGCAGGTGAGAACGCCAAGACCCGCCAAAGCGCGACACCTTGTGTCGCCACCTCCTGCGGGGCCTGAGCGTCACGAAACCCAGTGTTGAAATCCTGCGCCTGCATCGGAAGGGGCGCCGGTTCCGGCATGATCCTCAGTTCGTGTTCCATCACGCGGTCCACCTGTAAAGCCAGACTTCGGAGGCGGGCTCACTGTCACGGCGCAATTGCGCGCGCAGTTCAACCAGTTCGGTTTCGCCGGGGACAAACGAGAACGCCAGACGTGCGCCCCCGGTATCCGGATTGCGTTGCAGGATCGGCGGTGCCACCTCGGCATGGGGCGACTGCACCACCGCCTCCAGTGTCTCCAGATCGTCAAACAGCGGGCTGGCCTCGAAATCGACGACCACCAGCCGGCCTTCGCCAAAGGTCTTTTCCCCCATTGCCGTCCGGATCACGCGCGGCAGCGGTGTTCGATAGGGTTCCTCGCCCCATGTCAGCCGGTAGCCGAGGGTGACCTCGCTGCCCGCCGCATAGGGTTCCGCCGGTCGCCAATAGGCGACGATATTGTCATAGATCTCCTGATCGGCGGGAATCTCGACCAGGGTGACCGCCCCCTTGCCCCAGTCGCCCATCGGCTTGACCCACAGGCCCGGGCGGCGGTGATAATTGGCCTCGAGATCAGCGAAATCAGAAAACTCTCGCGCCCGCTGCATCAGGCCAAATCCTCGCGGGTTCTCGTCCACGAAGGACGAGACCTGAAGCGCGCGGGGATTGGCCAGCGGGCGCCAGATCACCTCTCCGGCACCGTTCCGGATCAACAACCCGTTGCTGTCATGCACCGCAGGGCGGAAATCGTCAAACCGGATATGGTTGCTGGCATCGAACAGGAACATCGAGGTCAGCGCGCCCAGGCCCGCATGAGTCAGGTCCTCGCGCGGGAACAGCGCCGCCTCAACCTCCATCACGCAATCCTCGCCTGCGGTGATGTCGAACCGATAGGCACCCGCCAACGAGGGGCTGTCCATCAAGGCATGAACGATCATGTTGCGTTGCCCCGGCACGGGGCGTTCCAGCCAGAAGCGGATGAATTCGGGGAATTCCTCGCCATCCGGATCGCCGGTTTTCAACGCAAGACCCCGCGCCGACAGACCGTAATTCTCGTTCAACCCGATGGCGCGGAAGTAACTCGCACCCTGAAACACGCAGAATTCGTCTGTCTCGCCGGGGCGATGCATCTCCGTGCGCAGCCGCAGGCCCGAGAAACCCAGGTTCTCGTCGGCGGGCAGCGCGGGAACTTCAGGCCCTTTGTCGAACATCGACAGGTCGAACCCGACCAGCCGCGCCATCCCGTTTTCGACCGAATGGATCTGCACCGCGCGCGGGAAATAGAGCCCGGGGGCGAAGAAATCGACGCTGAACGGGCTCTCAGTTCCGGCCCAGAGCCCGTGGTCGATGCGGAACCGGATCGAACGGTATTCCTCATAGGTCAGTGCCTTCCACGCGTCGGGCACATCCGCGCGCATCTGATACGGGCGGCTGGCCAGATCGCGGGCCATGGACTTGACCATGGCATGATCAAAGGGTTCGGCCGGGGTGGCCGCAAAGGCCCCCGGCGCCAGAGCGAGCAGCGAGACCGAGGCCAGAAAGGAACGGCGCGTAAGGATCATTTCCGAGATTTCCAGGGATGAGATTTGAACCAGGCAGCGGTGTAGGCGACGCCGGTGATCAAGATGAAGCCGATGAGATTGACGAACAGAACGGGGAGAGGGTCGCGGCCCCAGATGTCGAGCAGTACACCCAGCAGACGCGCGACAGCCATGGAGAAGACAAAGACCGCCAGCGACTGCTGGCCGACCTTGACGATTATGTTTAGCGCCTGTTGCCAGAGCTGCGCGGCGGTGCCGTCTCCGGTGGGCAGCAGGCGTGCGCCCTTGTCGCCGGCAACGACCCAGCCGAGATAAGCCAGCGACAGGAAATGCATATAGCGCAGCAGGCCGAACTCGGTCTTGTCGCGGAACTCTCCGGTCAGCGGCCAGGTTGCGCGGATGTCATCGGCTACGGCCGGATTCCAGGCTTCGACCCACAGAAAGACTTTCCACGATCCGAATGGCGCCGACAGGACGACGAACAGAATCGCCGCCCAGATCAGCACCTTGCTGACGGGCGGCGCGGGAATCCAGCCGCGCATGAAGGCGAAACCGGTGAAGAACAGCAACTGCCAGCCAAACGGGTTGAAGAACCATTGCCGTTCCGACCAGGGCTCGGCCGGCAGGGCAAGCGTGCCTGTCTGCGCCACGGCCCAAATCAGGACCGAGGCCAGCGCCATTGCCCAGAACCCAAGCTGTTTCAGCCCCATCATCAGCGGCATCATCGCCAGAACGACCAGATACATCGGCAGGATGTCGAAGTAATTGGGAACGTAGGTGAGCGTAAACAAGCCCACGATCTGCGGTACCGGATCGTCAAAGAAATGCTGGAGGTTCAGCGCGTCGACATAGCTGCGCTCGAACCATCCTGAAAGGTCCAGCGCGGCCATGCACATCGCGGTGAAGAAGAACAGCCCGATATGCGCCCAATAGACCTGCCAGATGCGGAACAGGGTGCGCGCGCTGCCCATCACCCAGCCCTTTTTCAGAAAGGCGCCGCCGAATGCGATGGCCGAGGCCATGCCCGAGCAGAACACGAAGATTTCGGTCGCGTCGGAGAACCCAAACCGGGCGGGAATCCAGTTTGCCCAAGGGTTGTCGCTGATATGTGCGACCAGGATGATGAACATCGCGATGCCGCGATAGAAATCCAGCCGCAGATCGCGCGTAGAGGCGGGGGCCGCGACGCGGGTCGTGGCCGGTGCAAAATCCGATGCGGGCGAAATGGTCGCCATGCGTATTTGCTCCTTCTCAATCACGTCATTCGGCGGGCACGCTGTGCATGCCACGCTCGCCTCTGCCCGCCTCGATCAGGGCGCGACGGGCAAGGGCATAGTTGTCTTCATGTCCACCACGTTTGGCGCGGCGGTCGTCCAACACGCGTTCCACCGCGTCCAGGCGACCGGCCCGCAGCCCGGCGTCTATCGTGATCCGTTCGAACACATCGCGCTGGGCATGGCTGCCTCCGGCCAGTTGCATTTTGCCGCGGGCGGCAAGCAAGTGATCGAAGGCCCGTCCATGTTCTCCATCGCCAAAGGCCTCAAGCCCCAGCGCGGCGTTCATTCCGGGATCGGCCATGCGACGGGTCACATCGCAATTGGCCTTTTCTGCATCGCGTTTGATCCGCTGCAGCATTCGCGAGATGGCGTCTTCGCGGGTATCCCCGGTCAGGGCCAGCAGGTAATGCAGGTCTGCGAAGATCAGGCTTCCGTCTTCGGTGCGCGCGGCACTCAGGTCGGCCAGTTCTTCCCAGCGGTGTCCGACATTTACGCCTTCAAGCTCGAGCCGCGACAGCAGCGAGGTGGCGTTCGAAATATCACGATAGTCGTCTGTCTTATCCTTGCGAATCGCTGAATCGTAGAGATCGAATACCTGATCAATCTGGCCTTGGTCCAGATGCATCAGCGCTTTGTGCCACCAGACGTGGTAGCGGAAATTGTTGCAATGCGCCCAGGCCGCCTCGCGCCCGGCCAGCCATTCCAGACCTTGTGCGGATTGTCCTTTCATTTCATGCACATGTGCGACCGCATGCAGGCCCCATGCATCGTCCGAGACCATCCACAGCGCCTGCCGCCCGGCAATCTCTGCCTTGTCGAATGCGCCGGTTTCTTCCAGCGCGAAGGCGTGGCACCCCAGCAGATAGCCGCGCCCGGCATGATCGGGGGCGTAGGCGGGCATCACCCGCTCGATCGAGCGGCGCATTCCGGCCGGATCGCCCAGCACAAACCGGGTGGCATGGCTCAGCTTCATTGCCAGGGTGTCGTCGGGATGGGCGTGCAGAATGGCCTCGAATTCCTGCACCGCACGACTGGGGTTGCCCGCCAGCCAGTGGCGCAAGGCTGTCAGGTAATGCGCCTCGCGCAGTGTTACCGGGTGCGCATCGGCGGCGCGCTCGGCGGCGGCCATCGCCTCGACCGCAACGGGGGTCATCTCTCGCCGGCCCAGAAGCAGCATGAACAGGCCCTTGATGGCATGGCCCAGCGCGAAATCCGGCTCCAGCTCCAGCACCCGCGCCAGATGCTGCGGGGTGATCGCGGCATGGGCCATGAAGCCCAGCAGCACGCCATCCCACGCCTCGGCGCTGTCCGCGCGGGTCAGGCTATTGGTCTGTCCAAAAACATCGTCTCTCATACCGGGTCCGTTCCTTGCAAAGGGGAGGCAGTTCGCGCCTTTGCCAAGTCTATTGGAGCCCCGTATCAGGATCGACGCCGCTCGCGAATTGGTGAAAACGCGTGTGCGGAAAATGGGGGAAAAGCCGCCGAAAGCTTCTGTTGTTTCAGCAATTTGCCGCCCAAAGACAGGTGATGTTTCAGTCCGTGAACGGATCGTCCGATGAGAGCACGGATTCGGTGTCCTGACCGCAGCGCGGCGGTGCCCTGCGATAGGTCACGGGCGTGCGCGACAGCTTGAGCGGATTGCCGATCAGGTGCACCGGGCCGGGCTCGGCCTCCATGTCGATCTGCATCTGCCGGGCCACCACCTGATCGCTGGAAAACACCTGGTCCAGGGTCTGCACCGGCCCCACCGTGACCTTGAGCGCCTCCAGCCCGGTGATCACTTCGGCCATGCTGCGTGCCTCCAGCGTCGGTCGCAGCAGCGCGTCCAGCGGGGCGCGGTTTTGCAGCCGCGCCTGGTTGGTGGCAAAGCGCGGGTCGCCCGCCAGTTCGCCAAGCTCCAGAAAGTCGCAGAAGCGCCTGAACTGGCCGTCATTGCCCACCGCCAGCACAACATGCCCATCCGAGGTGGCATAGACGTCATAGGGCATGATGTTGGGATGGGCATTGCCGCGCCGCTGGGGCAGCGCGCCACTGGTCAGATAATTCACACCCTCGTTGATCATCCAGGCCACCTGCGCATCGACCAGCGCCAAATCGATATGCTGGCCCTCGCCGGTGCGCTGGCGGTGATGCAGCGCGGCGAGGATGCCCACGGTCGCATACATGCCGCACATCACATCTGCGATGCCCACGCCCACCTTCATCGGCGCGCCATCGGGTTCCCCGGTCAGCGACATGATGCCACCAAACCCTTGGGCCATCAGGTCATAGCCCGGTTTCGAGGCATTGGGGCCGGTCTGACCGAATCCCGAGATCGAGCAATAGACGAGGCTTGGGAACTCTGGCTCCAGACTGGCATAATCCAGTCCGTATTTGGCCAGCCCGCCGGGTTTGAAATTCTCGATCAGGATATCGACATGGGCCGCCAGACGCCGGATCTGCGCCTGCCCTTCGGGGGTCGAGATATCCAGCGCCACCGATTTCTTGTTGCGGTTGGCGGCCACGAAATAGGCGCTCAAATCGCTGGAGTTGCCCTCGGAGTCGGTCACATAGGGCGGCCCCCATTGGCGGGTGTCATCGCCACCCGAGCCGGGGTTCTCGATCTTGATCACATTGGCGCCCAGATCACCCAAGAGCTGGGTACAGGTCGGCCCCGCCAGAATGCGGCTGAGGTCCAGCACGCGCACCCCATCGAGTGGCCCCTTGGGTTGTTCAGATCCGGCCATCGTAATCCCCTCGTGCGATTTCGGCCGCGATCACCGTGAACCGGTCCGCTGCCTGCGCCGCCTTTAGCGCCGCGCGCAACTCTGCCCGCGAGCGCACGGTGTGTCCATGCCCGCCAAAGGCGCGGCCGATGGCGGCAAAGTCGTGATGCCCGAAATCGACGCCCCGATTGGGCAACTGGCGGCCGCGTTGTTTCAGCTCGATCAGCGACAGGCTGGCATCGACAAAGACCAGAAAGATCGGGTTGCCGCCCATCTCGGCGGCGGTCGACAGCTCTCCGGCGACCATCAGGAACCCAGCGTCGCCGGAAAAGCTGATCACCGGGCGGTCGGGTTCGGCCAGTTTGAGGCCAATCGCCATCGGCAGGGCGCAGCCCATGGTGCACAGGCCCGAGGACTGGATCAGCCCGCGTGGCTCGTCACAGCGCCACATCTGGCTGAGCAGGATGCGATGGGCGCCGCTGTCGGCGGTGGCCAACGTGCCTTGGGGCAGGGTGGCGCGGGTCTCTGCGATGATCGCGGCGGGGCCCCACTCTTCATCCTGCGGAAAGGCGCGGGCCAGCGCTGCACGGGTTGCCTGCGGTTCGCCCCCGGGCCAGGTGGTGTGTCCCGCTGTCCCCTTGGCGAAGGCCTCGAGCGTGGCGCCAGTATCGGCGACGATGTTGATCCCGGCCTGATGCATGTAGTGGTCATTGACCACTGCCGAGATGTCGATCACCCGCTGGCGTTCAGGGTCCCAGACCTCGCGCCAGCCGGGGCGCATCTCGATCGGGTCATAGCCCAGACACAGGATCAGGTCGGCGGCCTTGACCAGCGGCAACAGGTGGCTGTCGGCCAGTGGCGACAGGCCCGCGCCGCCCAGGCAAAGGCGGTGATCCTCGGGCAGGATGCCCTTGGTCTTGTAGGTGGTGACAAAGGGAATTTCGAAATGTTCCAGAAAGGCTTGCAGGACACATTTCGAGTTGTCGGCAAGCACATCGAGGCCGATCACCGCCAGCGGGCGGCGGGCCTCGGCGACCCAGCGGCGGGCGGTTTCCAGGCAGGTGCCGCCGGGCGCCACGGGCGCCGTCGGGGTCAGCCGCCGCCGCCTTGTCTCGCGCACCGGGGTATCGGCCACGCCGATCGGCACGTCGATGTGAACCGGGCCGGGCCGGGGCTGCATCGTCAGCGACACCGCCTTGTCGGCGATGATATCCGAGCCTTCGGCAGTCAGGCGGAAACTGCCCTTGGTGATCGGGCGGAACACACGGGCATGGTCCATCACCTGATGGGTATAGGTCAGCGCCTCGTCGGCATCGACACAGCCGGTGAGCACGATCATCGGCACCCGGTCCTGTAGCGCATTGGCCACCACATTGACCCCGTTCATCGCCCCCGGTCCCAACGTCGCCAGCAGGATCGCAGGCGCGCCGTCGCGGTGGTGCACCGCCTCGGCCATGAAGCCTGCGGCGTTTTCATGCTTGGCCAGATGAAAGGCGATCCCGGCCTTGTCCAACGCATCGACCAGCGTCAGCACCTCGCCGCCGGGCATGCCAAAGGCATGGCGGCAGCCCGCCTCGTACAGCCGCCGGGCCAGCAGGTCGGCGGCGCGGGGAAGGGGGTCTGACATGATGAGGCTCCGTTACAGGGGTCGCTTCTGGCCGAGATTGCGGAGCCTGCGCCCGAAGGCAAGGGGGGTCACGTCACTGTGAGGCGATTGCCTGGGCCGCCACCGCCGCAAACCGCGCGTCCAGCTCGGCGGAAATGGCGGCCAGCTCTGCGCCGCCTTCGTCGAGATAGGGCGCAAAGACCTGCGAGGGCAGCTCGTAGCCCAGCGTGGCGGTGCCATTAGCGTTTTCGCTGACATAGAAGCGGATCGGCGCCTCGATCATCGCGGCGGTCGACAGCGCCAGCACCCGGACCGCGAAATCGTTGTTGAAGGCGCCGATGACCCGGTTGCCGGGAATGGTGATACCGCGCCGGGCGGCGGCCTCGGTCGGGCCAGCCTGGGTGACGATGCCCAGCCCGTTTGCGGTGATGGCGGCGCGGGTGTCCTCGACCAGTTGAGCGTGGGTTTTGGCGGTAACGTGCACTGCCCAGCCCGGACGCGGCGTCAGATCGCCAGCGAAGGCGGGCAGGGCAAGACAGGTGATCAGGGCGAGGGCGGCAAGGCGCATGGTGGGTCTCTCCTGTGCTGGACCCTTGATGGCAGATTTTGGCGCCGTCCGCGCTCACGTTATCGTGCACCGTTTACGTGACGCCGCGCGCCGCCTAGGCTCGCCCCAATAGCGAGGAGTGAAGGGAATGAGCGAAATGAACGGCGCCGAAAGCCTGGTGCGCAGCCTGCTGCAAAGCAGGGTCGATACCTGTTTCACCAATCCCGGCACCTCCGAGATGCATTTTGTGGCGGCGCTCGATCAGGTGCCGGGCATGCGCTCGGTCCTGGCGCTGTTCGAAGGGGTCGCGACCGGGGCGGCGGATGGTTACTACCGGATGGCGCGAAAGCCGGCGGCGACCCTGCTGCATCTGGGGCCGGGCCTGGCCAACGGGATCTCGAACCTGCACAACGCCAAGAAGGCCGGGTCGGGTGTCGTCAACATCGTGGGTCAGCACGCGGCCAGTCATCTGGAGCTGGATGCGCCGTTGACGGCGGATATCGAGGGGCTGGCGCGGCCGGTCTCGCATTGGGTCGAAACCTCTCTGTCGACGGCGGATGTGGGGCGCGATGCCGCCCGCGCGGTACAGGCTGCACGCAGCGCGCCGGGGCAGGTGGCGACGCTGATCCTGCCGTCTGACACGGCCTGGACCCCGGGCGGGCAGGTGGCATCCGCCTTGCAGGTGCCTGCGCGGGCGCCGGTTGAGGTCGAGACACTGGAACAGGCGGCAGTTGCGCTGAGCGGCAGGGACAGCCTGTTGCTGTTGGGTGGCGAAGCGCTGACCGAGGAGAACCTGAAACGCGCCGGGCGGATCGCGGCGGCAACCGGCTGCGCGCTGCTGTCGGAATGGGCCAATGCGCGGATGGAACGTGGCGCGGGTCGGGTGCCCGTGGCCCGCGTGCCCTATCCGATTGACATGGCGCTGGAGGCGCTGTCGCGCTTTCGCCGCATCGTACTGCTGGGCGCGCGGCCGCCCATCGGCTTTTTCGCTTATCCGGGAAAACCCGCCGTCCTGACCCATCCAGAGGCCGAGATCATCGCGCTGGCCGATTGGGCCGCCGATCTGGACGGCGCATTGACAGGGTTGGAACAGGCGGTGGGCGCTGCGGGGGCCTTGCCGGTGCTCGCGCCGCCTGTCGCGCCGGAATCGGTCAGCGGCCCCTGCACGCCCGAAAGTGTCGCCGCCGTGCTGGGCCAACACATCCCCGAAGGCGCCATTGTGGTAGACGAGTCGGTGACCACCGGGCGCGCCTTTCACGGGGCCACGCTGGGCGCCGCGCCGCATACATGGATCACCAATTGCGGTGGTTCCATCGGGTACAGCCTCGCCGCCGCCATCGGCGCGGCCATCGCCTGCCCGGACCGCAAGGTATTGACGCTGACCGGAGACGGCTCGGCCATGTACATGCCGCAGGCCCTGTGGACCATGGCGCGTGAAGCTTTGGATATCACCGTGGTGATCTGGGCCAACCGCAGCTATCGCATCCTGCTGGGCGAATTGTCGGGGGTGGGCGTGATGAACCCCGGACCCCGCGCGCTGGACATGCTGAGCCTGGAGCGGCCCGCCATCGACTGGGTCGGGCAGGCACAAAGCCTTGGTGTGCCTGCTGTCCGGGTCGAGCGGGCAGAGGAATTCGCTCAGGCGCTGAAGCAGGGATTTGCCGAGGCGGGGCCGAACCTGATCGAGGTTCTGCTCTAGCGGAGCCGGGGGAGGGGGCGCTGCC
Source organism: Ruegeria marisflavi (assembly GCF_025673445.1). Classification (NCBI taxonomy): domain Bacteria; kingdom Pseudomonadati; phylum Pseudomonadota; class Alphaproteobacteria; order Rhodobacterales; family Roseobacteraceae; genus Ruegeria; species Ruegeria marisflavi. The sequence continues at coordinate 55,184 of NZ_JAOVQN010000015.1, read as the reverse complement.
CCCGTCGCGCCTTGCGCGACTCCCCCGGAGTATTTTAGGCGAAATGAAGGGTCAGAGGCGCAGGCCGCAGGCTTCAAAGGCAGCACGCGTGGCGGATTTTTCTGCTTCGGTCAGCTCCTGCATGGGAAAGCGCACCCGGCCGCCGGTCTGTCCCAGAAGCTCTTGCCAGTATTTGCCATGTGCCTGGGGCTTGCCGCCCGGCTTGGTGGATTTGATCGCCTGGCGCACCGGGTCGAGGCTGTCGCGGATCGCGCGTGCCTCGTCGATGCAGTCGGCAAAGGCCAGCTGGGTATAATCATGCATGCGCCGGTCGTTTGCGGTTTGCAGCTGGTAGGGCGGTGAGGAGCAGAGGTAAAGGTGCCAGCCCAGCTCCACGATATTGTCGAACCATTCCTCTTCGGACGCGGTAGAGACCTGGATCCGGTCACCCGCCAGCTCGGTCAGGCGGGCATACATCTCGCGCGGGACCGAGTATTTGATCGCCACCACATTGGGCGGATCGGCGATGCGGGCGCAGAGCTTGGGGCTCATCAGATAGCCGCTGTCGGGGTGGCTCCACATGGCGATGCCGATATCGACCGCCTCGCTGATGGTCTTGTAGTAGTCGTAGAGCAGCGCGTCGCGGTCGTGTACGAAATGCAGCACGGGTGCATGCACCACGATGTAATCGGCGCCCACGTCCTGGGCGTGGCGGGCGAGCTCCAGCACGGTGTCGAAATTCTGGTCCGAGACCGACATCATGGTGCCCGCACGCCCGGCGCATTCCTCGACCGCGACCTCGAGGTTGCGCTTGCGCTCCTCCAGCGACATCGAGAAGAACTCACCCTGTTTGCCGCAGATGAAGAGGCCCTCGATGCCCAGATCGTCGACCCAGTGGCGGATGTTGCGGCGAAAACCGGCCTCGTCGAACGACAGATCCTCGGCAAAGGGGTTCAGCGCCGCGGCCCAGATGCCGCGCAGGTGTTCGCGGGCATGGTCCTTGGCCTCGCTCTTGGCGTATTTCATGTCTGAGGTTCCTTGCTTGCATCGGTGATCGCCTGCCAGAGCGACAGGCTGGTAAGCGGCATTTGCAGATCGGTCACGCTCAGCGGCGGCAGCGCGTCCAGCGCGGCGTTCAGGATCGCCGCCGGGGCGCCGATGGTGCCGGCCTCGCCGATCCCCATGGCGCCGAGCGCGTTGGTGGTGGCGAGGGTTTCGGTCTTGTGGATGGTGAGTGGTGGCAGGTCTGCCGTGCGCGGCATCGCGTAATCCATGAACGAGCCGGTGAGGAGCTGGCCGTCGTCGAAATGCAACGCCTCCATCATCGCCTCGCCAAGCCCCTGTGCAAACCCGCCGATCACCTGTCCCTCGGCCAGCAGCGGGTTGATCAGCCGCCCGGCATCGTCGAGGCAGGCCATGCGGGTCAGATGCGGGGCGCCGGTGTCGCGGTCGATCTCGATGGCGGCGAGGTAGCAGCCATGGCCCCAGGCCTCGCCCGGAGCGGTATAGGCTGTGTCGGCGGTGATCGGTTCACTCTCGCCCGCGTCGCGGCGGCGGATGATCTCGCGGCAGGCCTCGAGCACGGCGCTGGCGCCGATGGGGGTGCTGCGGCTGGCCAGTGCGCCGATGCCGGGCGGGCAGGTGGCAGTGTCGCCATGCAGCACGGTGATATCGGCGGGCGTGAGGTCCAGTGCGTCGGCGGCGATCTGGGCCAGCGCGGTTTCGCGCCCATGGCCCTGGCTGCTGCCGTCAAATTCCACCGTCGCGCGGCCCGCCTCAAGGGTGACGCGGGCGCTTTCCCAACCCTTGCCCGAGGGTTCGACATAGAACCCTAGCCCAACACCGGCCAATGCGCCGTCGGCGCGTCTTGCGTCGCGCCGGGCGCGCCAGGCGGGGTAATCGGCCAGCGTCAGGAAATGGTCGAGCGCTGTGGCATAATCGGCGCCTTCGACCCGGCCCGCGGGCAGATCGCGCGGGCCGTTCAAGCGGTTCAGGTTGCGGCGGCGGATCTCGGCTGGATCAAGGCCGGTGGCGCGGGCGGCGGCATCGGCCAGACGCTCCATTAGCGCGCAGGCTTCGGGGCGGCCTGCACCGCGATAGATGCCGGTGGGTGCGGTATGTACGCGTCGAGCGCTGGTACCCAGATCGGTCGCGGCGATGTCATATGGGCCGGGCAGGATGCGGGCGACGTTCCAGGCCGGGATCAGCGCCGAATTGGGCAGCCAATGGCCCAGCGGCGCCTCGACGCGGGCCTTGAGCGCCAGAAACCGGCCATCACCGTCGATGGCAAGCTGGCCTTCACTTGTCAGCCCCCGGCCATGGGTGGCCGACAGAAACTCTTTGCTGCGGGTGGCGGTCCAGCGCACCGGGCGGCCCAGTTGATGCGCGGCCCAGACCACCAGCACCTCTTCGGGGTAAAGCGAGGCCTTCATGCCAAAGGCGCCGCCCACATACCGGGCGATCACCCGCAGTTGCTCGGGGGCGAGCGACAGGATACGGGCCAAGTCGGCCCTTGCCCGGTGTGGCGTTTGGGTGGAAAGCCAGGCGGTCAGCCCATTGCTTTCAGGCATTGCGGCGATGGCACGCGGTTCCATCGGGTTGGGGGCAAGGCGGGGATGGGCAACCCGGACCGCGACCACATGTGCGGCGCGGGCGAACGCGGCGGCCGCATCGCCGCTCTGCCAATGTTGCATGGCCAGCAGTTCGGGTGGCGGGGCGGGGGTCTCGTCGATCTCGGCCCAAATCTGTTCGACGGCATCCAACGCCTGGACCGGCGTCTCGGCCGATACCGCCGCAATGGGCTGGCCCACCGCCGAGACCGTGGCGTCTGCCAGGATCGGATAGGGTGTGGTCGAGCGGTAGCACCGGGTTGACCTCGAGCTTGCCCAGCCCCCCAAGATCGGCGGCGGTCAATACTGTCGCGACTCCTGGCATGTTCTGCGTGGCGGAGATTTCGCAGCCAACGATCTGCCCGCAGGCAAAAGGACTGCGCAGAAACGCCAGATGCAGTGCGCCGGGCAGGTCGATATCGCCGGCATACTGGCCTTCGCCCTGTAGCAATCGCGGGTCTTCGCGCCGGGGCATGTGGCGTACGATGTATGGCGGTTTCTCGGTCAATGTGGGTCCGGCGAAAGTTTGGTGTTCTGCCAACCCTGAACGCCCTTTTCACCGCAGGGCAAATCGAGAAAATGCATCCGGGTATCTGCAAACAGGATATCAAATAGCGTCGGGTATGTGAAATATCACCGCCAACGAGCCAGAAGGACAGGACATGAAGATTGCATTGATCGGCCATGGCGCCATTGCGGGATATGTGGCGGCAAATCTGCCGGCCAACTCACGCCTGGTCGGCGCAATATGCAGACCCGGTCGCGAAGCGGCGGCGCGTTCGGCGCTTTCGGCTGTTCCGGCTCTTTCGGTCGCGGACCTGCCCGAGCGCCCCGATCTTCTGGTCGATTGCGCCGGTCACGCGGGGCTTCGTGCGCATGGCCCTTCGGCGCTCACTGCCGGGATCGAGGTTCTGTCCGTTTCGGTCGGCGCTCTGGCCGATACCGGGTTCTGTGCCGAGCTGGAGGCCGCTGCGCGGGCGGGCGGTACCCGGCTCTGTCTTGCATCGGGCGCCTTTGGCGCGCTCGATGCGCTGTCGGCGGCGGCAATGGGCCAAGGGCTGGCGGTCACCTATACCGGGCGCAAACCGCCGCAGGGCTGGCGCGGCAGCCGCGCCGAAGAGGTGCTGGATCTGGAGGCGCTCGCCGGGCCTGTTACCCATTTCAGCGGTACCGCGCGCGAAGCGGCGCAAGCCTACCCCAAGAACGCCAATGTGGCCGCCGCCGTGGCGCTGGCCGGAGCCGGGCTCGACGCCACGCGGGCTGAACTGATCGCCGATCCGGGCGTCACCGCCAATATCCACGAGATCGCGGCCGAAGGCTCATTCGGTCGTTTTCGGTTCCAGATCGAAGGCCTGCCGCTGCCCGGCAACCCCAGATCCTCGGCCCTGACCGCCCTTAGCCTGCTGGCGGCCCTGCGGCAGCGGCACGCTGCCATCCGGATATAGCTTTGACGGATACAAACCAGCCGTGATATCGCGAAAATCATGAGCCGCACCCAGATACGCATCGTCGAGCGCGTGTTGACGCGTCTGAAACTCAAACAGCTCCGGTTGTTGGTGGCGGTGGGCGACAGCATTCCATCCTGCACGCGGCGCAGGCGTTGAACATGTCGCAGCCCGCGGCGACAAAGCTGATCAAGGATCTCGAGCTTGATTTCGACGTGTAGCTCTTTGATCGCACCAACCGTGGCATGGTGCCCACTGTCTTCGGACAGGCGCTGATCCGCCACGGCAAGCTGAACCTGGCGCAGATTTCCCATGCCGCCCAGGAGCTGGACGACCTGAAGGAAGGCAATGGCGGACGCGTCGTCGTGGGCACCCTGCTGGCGGCCTCGGCCGATTTCCTTCCGCGTGTCCTGCACCGGCTGGTTGTCGAAAAACCCAGCTTGGTCGTGAAACTGGTTGAGGGCACCAACGAAGTGCTGATGCCCGCGCTACGCTCTGGCGATGTGGATCTGGTGGTGGGGCGGTTGCCGATGCATCGGCACCGCGCCGAGATCGAACAGGAACGGCTGTTTGACGAAAAGGTGATCTGCGTTTCCCGCGCCGGTCATCCCCTGACCGGCATCGAGGCTCCGGACCTGACGGTTCTTATGCGTTTCTCCTGGATCCTGCCACCGGCGGAAACGACCCTCAGACGGCAGCTCGATCAGGTTTTTGTCGATCTCGGCGGCGGCGCGCCAGCCTATACGGTGGAATCGGTCTCGTATCTGGCCAACCGGGGTCTTCTGGTCGGCTCCGACATGCTGGCGGTCATGCCCGCCCATGTGCCGCGCCACGATATAGGTACTGGCGCGCTGGCGCGCGTGAACTGGCAGGTGTCGATCCCGATCGGCCCTGTGGGCGTGTCGATGCGGCGCTCAGCCAGCCTGTCGCCCTCGGTCGCCGGGTTTCTGGCGGCGCTGCGCCGGGAGGCGGCGGAAATCTCCACCAGAGACTTGCCAGCGCCGGGGGGATCGGTCACACCTGCGCCGATGACCCAGAGCATGCCATGACCGACATCCTGCTTTCCCTTTGTTCCAGCTGCGCAGGCGAACGTGACATCGAGGCCGAGCGTGCCTCGCTGCGCGCGGCGTTGGCCAGGGCCGGACTGTCGTCTAATGTGGCGCTGGTCGAACACCCGTGTTTCGGGGCCTGCGAGGCGCCGGTAGCCATCGCATTGCAGGGGCAGGGCCGGGCGAGTTACGTCTTCTCGGATCTCGATCCGGTGGCGGATGCCGCAGATATCGCCGAAACCTGCCGCCTGTATCTCGACAGCCCGGCGGGCTGGATCGAAGACGCCCGCGACTGCGGGCGGCTTCGGCTATGCCTGCGCGCGCGGATTCCCGCCCTGTCCTCCTGAAAGAACGGGCAAGGCATCACAGCCTATTCGACCTCGACGATCACGCTCGCCTCGACCGGTGTGCCGTCGACCGTCAGTGTGCCATGGCTGTTGGCGTTCAGCGACACTTTCACCTCGACCTGTCCTTTGGGCAATTCGGGAATATGCATCCATTCGCCATAAAGCCGGGCCAGTTTCACGCCATTGGCATAGACATGGGCATGACCCTCACCGGGCTGATCCGTAGCCGAGGCGTTTTCCGGGGCAAAGCGAAAGTTGGTCGGCGTCACATGCAGGTTCCACCCGGCCATCGGATCCTTGAACACCTCGACCGCCAGACCGGGCGCATCGGCGCCCGCGGGCAGGTTTACCGCGTTGCCGTGTGAATGCGCGGCAGCCTCGGAATGGCTCGCGCCATGCTGGGCCGGGTCGGCATGGTCATGACCGTCAAAACTGATGCCATAGGCGCCCGCCGTGACGAAACCGGCACCGCCGCCAAACACCAGCCCGATGGCGAACAGGGCAAGAGATCGGGACATTTCTGTCTCCTCGTGAGAAATGGAAAACCCCGCCAGCCATGCCAGCGGGGTGAAAGGGCCGTCACACCGCTCAGGCGTGCGCGTCGGCGCGCTTGCTCTCGGTCTGCCAGAAGTATCCGGCGAAACCGCCGAGCAGCACCCAGGCCGCCATGCCAACGCCAAAGGCGCGAGCGGCGAACAACGCACCCAGCTCAGTCGGCACCGGGCCGCTGAAGCTTTCGGGCTCGGGCGCACCGATCAGATGTGGCGCCAGCAGCAGCAGCGCGGCGGCGCCATAGGCCATCGCGTTGCCGCCAAAGGCGATCAGCCACATGGCTACACCCGTGGCGGCCACCGTTGCGGTCCACCAGATCTGGCGAACCTCGACATCGGCGGCTGCCACGCCGGGAACCTCGGGCGCCAGCGACAGGCCGGGGGCGAAGTGAAAGGTGATGAACCCCGCCAATCCCCAGAGCAGGCCGGCGCGCGTGGTCACAGCGTGCCCCATCTTTTCAGCCATCGACATCAACGCCACCATGACCAGCGCATAGCCGGTATAGGTGAACATGGTGAACACGACGCTCAAACCATCCCGCATCGGGTCTGCGAAGAGACCGGGTAGTTCGGGACGGGCGCTCACCGCCTCGGCGCCGAAATGCACCAACTCGCCGGATTCATACAGTTCGGCATGCAGCAACACGGGCTGCACGAACACAAACTGCAGCAGGGCGGCAATCAGCCCTGCTGCAGCGCCAGCGAACAACGCGCTGGTCAGAATGCGACTGAACATGGTTCAGTGGCAGGGAAAGCCGGTTGCGTGGCGCACGTCGTGGGCGGCGTCATGCAGTGCGGATGCCTGCACATGGCCAGCCAGAGTGACGATGCCCAGGCCCAGGATCACGGCGAACAGGGCCGGAAGGATCGCGGAACCGGTGGCCGATGCCTTGAGAGTTTTGGTCGTCATGTCTATTCCTCCTTGCCGCCGCACCCGACGGCCGGTGTTTCATTGCCTGTCTGGCAGGTCTCCTGGCTTGCGGGTCAGTGCCTCTGTTCGCCTTCCCCCCGAGGCGAACCCGGGAGTGGCTGGTTGAACAGAGGCTCACCGCTTACAGTCGCGGGGGCGGCTTTGGCCTGAACCGACGGGCGGTTGCACCAAATTCCCTCTTAGCATCCGGATTGCTCCGGCAGGACCAGACCCCTCCATTTAGCCGCGAACGCGCGTCCGGCGCAATCGTCATTTGCGACCTTTCGGGTCATTTTCCGCGCTTTTTCAAAAGATAGATATCCATGATCCAGCCATGATCGGTCCGCGCGCGGGCGCGGGTTTCGACGATCTGGTCTGCCACCTCGGCCAGCGGTCCGGCCACCAGAATCTGTTCCTCCATGCCCACATAGGCGCCCCACCAGATGTGATAATCGGGCATAACCAGCGCCTGGAACGAACATTCCCCGTCCAGCATCACGGCAGCGGTATCCACGGCGGGCGGCCAGCCTTCGTCCCGAAGGCGCCGCCCGGTGGTGACAAGAAACGGCGCGCCCAACTCGTTGACCGGAATGCCATGCGCCGCTGTCAGCGCCTGAAGCGCGGTGATGCCGGGAATCACCCGCACCTTGGGTTGCGGATCGAGCCGCGCCGCGATTCGCAGGGAGCTGTCATAAAGCGACGGGTCGCCCCAGATCAGCAGCGCCACCCGCGCCGCGTCGGGGTGGTCCTGCATCGCCACCTGCCAGCAGAGCGCAATGGCATCGTGCCAGTCGTCGACACCCTTGAGATACCCATCCTCGGCCCGGCGAGCAGGGATGTCGAAATAGGCGATCTGCGGCGGCGTGTCGGTCGCCTCGGCGATGATACGCTCACGCAGCCCCGCCAGATCGGATTTGCCTGCCCCCTTGCGCGGGATCAGGATCAGATCGGCGGCGCGAATGGCGGCGATGCCTTCGCGCGTGATATGGTCAAGATTGCCGGTGCCGATCCCGATCAGGAGCAATTCAGTCATCGCCGAACTCCGCCAGCGGACCATAAAGGATCAGGGCGGGTGCGCTGCCCACCTCCTTCGCCAGCTGTTCGGACAGTTCACCCATGGTGGCGCGGGTCAGGCTTTGCTCAGGCGTCGAGACGCTTTCGGCCATCAGCGCCGGTGTCGACCGCGGCAGCCCATGCGCCTCAAGCGCCTCCAGCAGCAGCGGAAAGGTGCGCTTGCCCATGAACACTACCGTGGTGGCCTGCGGATCCGCCAGCGCGGGCAGGTTCAGGTCGGGGGGTAATTGGCCGCTGACGTCATGGCCGGTGACGAATTGCACCCGCCGCGCGGTGAGCCGCCGGGTCAGCGGGATACCTGCCGCCGCCGCTGCCGCCACCGCCGAAGGGATGCCGGGGATGATCTCGTAGCCGATCCCGGCGGCACGCAGGGCGACCAGCTCCTCCTCCAGCCGGCCAAAAAGCCCGCCATCGCCGGATTTCAACCGAACCACCCGGGCGCCCGATTGTGCGTAGTCCACCAGCAGGCGGCTCACATGGTCCTGCTTGGGCGAGGGGCGGCCCGCCCGTTTGCCGACGCCGACCAGATCGGCATCGGGGCGCACATGGGCCAGGATCGGACCGCTCGACAGATCGTCGAACAGCACCGCGTCTGCCTTGACCAGCCGGTCCACGGCCTTGAGTGTCAACAGTTCCGGGTCGCCCGGCCCCGAGCCGACGAAGGAGACAAAGCCGCTCATGATCCCGCCTCCGCGATCAGGTGAAAGAAGGTGCCGGTGACATTCCCGCGCACGGACCCGGTTTGCGGCCCCTCGACGCCTTCGGCATCGAAAACGCGGGCCAGCGGCGCGTCGGGCTGTTCCAGGATCGAGGAATAGTGGAACTCATGCCCGCGCAGGGTGGCGCCGGTGCCGTAACCGGGTAGGGGCGCCAGCAGTTCGGCCCGGCGATAGCCCAGGTTGAACTTGCGCTTTTCATACGAGGTGACCAGCCCCAATAGACCCGCCATCCGATGGCGGTTGCCGTCCTTGTCGACTAACGCCTCCCCCAACGCCATGTAGCCGCCGCATTCGCCATGCACCGGCCGGGTCTGCGCATGTTTGCGCAACCCGCTCAGAAAGGTCTCTGCCGCCGCAAGGCGCCCGGCATGCAGTTCCGGATAGCCGCCGGGCAGCCAGACCAGATCGGCATCGGGCGCGGGCGCCTCGTCGGCCAGCGGCGAAAACGGCAGGATCTCGGCCCCGCCCGCGCGCCAGCCTTCCAAGAGATGCGGATAGGTAAAGGAAAATGCCGCATCCCGCGCCAGCGCGATACGCTGCGCCGGGGGAGGCGGCAGCGCGGCCGACGATGGCCCATTGGGGCCTGAGGAGGCCGCCGCCCCCTTGATTGCCTCCAGGTTGACATGTTCACGCAGGAACGCGGCATAGCCCGCGATGGCTGCCTCCAGATCGGGGTGTTCGACCGCCTGAATGAGGCCCAGATGCCTCTCGGGCAGGGCCAGGTCGCCGCGCCGGGGCAGCACGCCCAGCACCGGCAGGCCAGCGCGCTCCATTCCCAGCCGGATCAGCCGCTCGTGGCGGGGGCTGGCGCAGCGGTTCAGGATCACCCCGGCAAAGGGCAGGTCGGGATTGTACATCCGGAATCCCAGCGCCGTGGCCGCCGCCGATTGCGCCTGCCCGCCCACATCGAGGACCAGCACCACCGGCCAACCGATACGCAGCGCGGTCTCGGCGCTCGACCCGTGACCGGTCTCGCCAGGTTTGGCGACGCCGTCAAACAGGCCCATCGACCCTTCGGCCACCACGATATCGGCGCCCGAGGCTTGCGCGGACACAGCACTGAGCAGCCGCTCGCCCATGGCCCAAGTGTCGAGGTTGAACGAGGCTCGCCCCGCCGCCGCCAGATGAAAGGCCGGGTCGATATAATCGGGCCCGCTCTTGAAGGGCTGCACGGTCAGCCCGTCTTCGGCCAGCGCGCGCAACAACCCGAGCATGACCGTGGTCTTGCCGGTGCCAGAGGCCGGGGCCGAGATCATCAGGCCGGGAGGGTTAGTCATCGCCATGGCTCCAGCTCGACCACGGGCTGTCGGCGCTTTGCGGCCGGTAACGGCGGTCGTATTCGCGGGAATAGAGGCAGCTTTCATCGAACCCTTCGCCGCGCAGAACCGGCCCGACCAGGATCAGCGCGGTGCGTGAGATGCTTTCGTCCAGCGCCTCTTTCAGAGTTTCCAGCGTGGCGCGGATGATCCGCTCGTCCGGCCAGCTGGCGCGATAGACCACGGCCACGGGGCAATCGGCGCCGTAATGCGGGGTCAGATCGGCGATCACCTTGTCCAGATTACCGATCGACAGGTGGATGGCCAGCGTGGCGCCGGTGCGGGCGAAGTTTTCCAGGCTCTCACCCTCGGGCATGGATGAGGCGCGCCCGGGCGTGCGGGTCAGCACCACCGACTGTCCCAGCCCGGGCAGGGTCAGCTCGGTCCCCAGCGCGGCGGCGGCGGCGGCAAACGAGGGCACGCCGGGTGTCACGCTGACCGGGATGCCCATCTGTTTCAGCCGCCGGATCTGCTCGCCCATCGCCGACCAGACCGACAGGTCGCCCGAATGCAGCCGCGCCACATCATGGCCCGCCTTATGTGCGGCCTCGATCTCGGCCATGATCTGATCCAGATCCATCGGCGCGGTGTTGACGATCCTTGCCCCCTCGGGGCAATGGCTCAGGATCTCCTCGGGCACCAGCGACCCGGCATAAAGGCAGACCGGGCATGAGGCGATGATATCGCGCCCGCGCAGGGTGAGCAGGTCGGCGGCACCCGGTCCGGCGCCGATGAAATGTACGGTCATGTCTTGTCTCCGATGGCGAGGGCGCAGGTGGCGCGCCGGTCGTCCGATATCTGTCTGGGGGTGATCAGCCGCGCGCCCGGCCCGGCGGCGATCAGCGCCGCGGCCTCGGCCACGCTGCCGGTGCCATAGCTGGCGCGGCTTTGCGGCGAGCAGGTGAGGGTGCGCTGCCCGGCAAGTTCAGCCGCCGGGATCAGGTGTAACGGCAGCGCCAGATCGGCGGCCAGCGCCTCCAGCGCCGGGTGCCCGGCTTTGTCGGCAACGGTGGCGAGCGCGGCCACCACCTGTCCGGCGGCGGCCTTGTCATAGGCCGCGCGCAGGCTGGTCGTCTCTGCCGTGGTGGTAAAGCCCAGTCCCGCGACGATCATAGCGTCACGCTCCACTGCACAACAGGATAGGCCGATTTCCAGCCCCGGCGCGGCCCCAGCGGGGCGGCTTGCGCCAGTTCGATCCGCAGCAGATCGCCGCCCTTGTCGGCCTGCCATTGCGCCAGCAAAGCTTCGCTTTCCAGCGTCACCGCATTGGCGACAAGGCGGGTGCCGGGGGGCAGTTGTGCAAACAGCCATTCCAGCAGTGCCACGCTGAGACCGCCGCCGATGAACACGGCATCGGGCCGTGCAAGACTGCCCAGAACCTCGGGCGCGCTGCCCTCGACCACGCGCAGGTGGTCCTGCCCCAGGGCGTCGGCATTGGCGCGGATGCGCGCGGCGCGGTCGGCGCGAGGCTCGACGGTGGTGGCGCTCAGAGTCGGATCGCTCATCAGCCATTCGATCCCGATCGAGCCGCTGCCGCCGCCGATATCCCACAGGTGCTCGCCCCGTTGCGGCGCCAGCACCGAAAGCGTCAGCGCCCGCACCGGGCGCTTGGTGATCTGCCCGTCGGTCTCGAAGATCGCATCGGGCCTGCCGCTTGCCTTGGGGATCGCCCGACCTTGGCCCGCCACTTCGACCCCGACACAGACGGGGTGGGTGAAATCGCCCGCTTGCGCCTCGGCCAGCGACAGGGTTTGCAGGCGCTCGCGCGGCCCCCCCAGCGCCTCCATCACGTGCAGGCGGCTGGCGGCAAAGCCGGTCTGATCCAGATAGCAAGCCAGCTCGGCCACCGCCGCACCGTCGCGCAGCAGGATCAGCGCGCGCAGGCCGGATGCGAGACAGGGCCGCAGCCGGGTCAGCGGCGCGGCATGCAGGCCAAGTGTCAGGGTCTTGTCCAGCGGCCAGCCCAGCCGCGCCGCTGCCAGCGAAAAGGTCGAAGCTCCCGGCAGTGCGCGCCACTCGCCCGGATCGAAATACCGGGCGATGACGGCGCCCGCGCCGAACCAGAACGGATCGCCCGAGGCCAGCACCGCGACGCGGCGCCCGCGCAGCCCGGCCAGAATCTCCAACCCGTCGGCATAGGGGACAGGCCAAGCGATGCGCTCTTGCGGTCCCTCGGGCAGCAGCGACAGGTGCCGGGGTGGCGCCATGATCACATCGGCCGCGGCCAGGGCTTGACGGCTTGCGGGCGGCAGGCCATCCAGTCCATCTTCGCCCATGCCGATCACGCTTAGCCACGGAGCATCAGACATGTCGCACCTCCTGATCCTGGGCGGTACCACCGAGGCCAACGCATTGGCGCGCGCCGTAGCCGAAACTGGCCTGCGCGCGACCTATTCCTATGCGGGCCGGGTCGAGGCGCCGCGCGACCAGCCGATCCCGATGCGGGTCGGCGGCTTTGGTGGCGTGGCCGGTTTGGTGGATTTCATCCACAGCAACAATGTCACGCATCTTGTTGACGCAACACATCCTTTTGCTGCGAAAATGAGTGCCAATGCCTGCGCTGCCTGCGCCCAAACGGGTGTGCCGCTGGCCGCGCTGACGCGGCCCGCCTGGCAGCCCGCCGATGGCGACAACTGGCGCCACGTTCCGGATATCGCCGCCGCTGTGGCCGCGCTGGAAGGCTGGTCGCAACGTATCTTCCTTGCGGTGGGCCGGTTGCATCTGGACGACTTTGCGGCCCAGCCGCAGCATGACTATCTCCTGCGCCTTGTCGATGCGCCTACCAGCCCGCTGCCCTTGCCAAAGGCGCAGGTTGTGGTGTCGCGGGGACCCTTCACAAAAGAGAGGGACAAGGCCCTGATGGAACAGCATAAAACGCAGCTTGTGGTCAGCAAGAACGCCGGCGGTACCGGGGCGCGGGCCAAGCTGGACGCGGCACACGACCTGGGTCTGCCGGTGCTGATGATCGACCGCCCCGTTCTGCCGCCCCGAGCCGAGCTTGCCACCCCCATCGATGTGCTGCGCTGGTTGCGTCATTCCGGCGTGAACCTCGGCGTGTAAACGAATGGTGAGCTATTTCTTTCGATGACGCGCGTGCGGGACGAGCCAACCAGAACCACGGTCTGCATATCGGCCATATCGGGTGTCGCGTCGGCCAGTTGCGCTATGCGCAGTGCCTCGTCCGGGCGGGATACTGCACGAGCGAACAGGATCAACCGCGCAGGCTCGCATTCCTCACGCAGGATTTGCAACGTCTTTTCAAATCCTTCTGGCCGTGACTTCGAGCGCGGATTGTAGAACGCCATGGCGAAATCTGCCTGTGCCGCCAGCCGCAACCGCCGTTCGATCAACCGCCAGGGTTTCAGGTTGTCACTGAGATTGATGCAACAGAAGTCATGGCCCAGCGGCGCGCCCGCCCGTGCGGCGGCGGCCAGCATGGCAGTGATCCCCGGCAGTACCTGAATGTCCAGATCGCGCCATGCGCGCGGCCCAGATTCCACCGCCTCAAACACTGCCGAGGCCATGGCGAACACGCCGGGATCGCCCGACGAGACCACCACCACCCGGCGCCCCTCGGCGGCCATTTCCAACGCGTGGCGCGACCGGTCGATCTCGACCCGGTTGTCGCTGGCATGCAGCGTCAGGCCAGGCCGCTCGGCCACCCGCGCGACGTAAGGGATGTATCCTACCACATCTGTCGCCTCGGCCAGCACCGCCGTCACTTCGGGCGTGACCAGCGCCTCCGAACCCGGGCCAAGGCCTGCGATCCGCAGCCAGCCGCTCATGGCCGCCGCCCCTGTCCATGCACCAGAATGATCGAGAAATAAGGCGTCACATCGGAATGGTTCTCGCTCAGCTTCGACACCCGCTGGTTGGCCATCTGAGCATATTCGACGATCCAGGCCCGCTCATACAGGCCCGCAGTCTTCAGCGCCCGTACCACCTTGTCGAAATTGCGTCCCAGCTTCATCACCACCAGAGCGTCGGTATCGGCCATGCGGCGGGCCAGCACATCCTCGGGCAGGGTACCGGTCAGTACCGTCAGGATGTCGTCGCCCCAGGTGATCGGATCGCCGGTGGCCGACCAGGCCCCCGACATGCCGGTGATTGCGGGCACCACCTCGACCGGGGCCAGACCGCGCAGGCGGGTATAGAGATGCATGAACGAGCCGTAAAAGAACGGATCGCCCTCGCACAGCACCACCACATCCTCTCCCGCCTGAGACAGCGCGTGCAGATGCGCGGCGGCGGCTTCATAGAATTCGGCCAGCAGGGCGTTGTATTGCGGATCGGTCACCGGGATCTCGGTCGTGACCGGGTATTCCATCGGAAACTCGACTGCGCCCTCGGGGATCATCCCGTTGACGATCTTGCGCGCCTGACCGCTGCGGCCGGGCTTGCGGAAATAGGCCACATGGCGGGCGCCGCGCAGCAGGCGGTCGGCCTTGACGCTCATCAGGTCAGGATCGCCGGGGCCAAGGCCCAGACCGTATATGGTGCCCATGCTCATTCCGCCCGGCTCGCGATGGCGTTGATCGCCGCGACGGTGATGGCACTGCCGCCCAGGCGGCCCTTGACGATGCAGCAGGGCACCGGCTGTGCCTCCCACAGGGCGTCTTTCGACTCGACCGCGCCGACAAAGCCCACCGGGCAGCCGATGATCGCGGCTGGGCGGGGGCAGTCGGGGTCCTCGAGCATGTTCAACAGGTGGAACAGGGCGGTGGGCGCATTGCCGATGGCGACCACGGCGCCCGCCAGATGCGGCCGCCACAGCTCCAGCGCGGCGGCCGAGCGGGTATTGCCCATATCGGCGGCCAGCGGGCGCACGCGCTCGTCATGCAGGGTACAGATCACCTGATTGTCGGCGGGCAGGCGGAACCGGGTCACGCCCTCGCTGACCATGCGCGCATCGCACAGGATCGGTGCGCCCGCCTCAAGCGCGGCGCGCGCAACGGTGACGAAGCCGGGCGAGAAATGAACGAATTCCTCCAGCCCCACCATGCCGGCGGCGTGGATCATCCGCACCGCGACCTGCTCCTCGTCCAAGTCAAAGCGGGCCAAATCGGCCTCGGCCCGGATGGTGGCAAAGGACTGTTTGTAGATCGCCGCGCCATCGGTCTCGTATTCATAGGGCATCAGGTAAGGTCCATCGTCTTCAGTGTTTCGGGTGTCAGGCCGCGCTGGCAGGGCTCATCCCCCGCGCGGCCCTGTTTTACAAGGTCAAAACGCCCGCCATTCCCGACCAGCGTGATATCGGCGGCTCCCATCCGGGCGCAGCCCTTGGCGCAGCCCGAGACATGCAGGCTGCCGCTCACGCGCCCGGCCAGAACGCGCGCCAGATCGCGTGTTTCGGCCTGGGCCTGCGGGCAATAGGGCGCACCGGGGCAGGCATCGGTGGTCAACAGCGGATCGCCTGCGCAGCTGACGAACTCGCGGGCGGGGATGGCCTGTGCGCCTTCCAGCAGGATCAGCCGCCAGGGGGTGACCCGCAAGCGCGTCGCGCCGCTGTCGCGCAGCAGGGAAGCAAGCGCCTGCGCGGGCAGTTGGCCAAAAGCCGCGCCATAGAGCGGGCCAAGCGCGGTGTCGCCGGGCACCAGCGGCGCACCAACTGGCCCCGGTTCCGTGCCCTGCCAGTTCGTGGGCAGGGGCACGGCCCGCACCAATCGCGCCATGCGGCGGGTGTCGGCGGTAAAACGGTCGGCAAACCAGCGCGCCAGTTCGATCAGGCGGTCGATCGCCTCGCCCTCGGTCACTTCGCGCCCCGTGGCCATGCCATCGGCGCGCAGGATCAGGCCGTCTGCGCTCCGTTCCAGCCGGATATCCGCCGAATCCCGGCTCAGCAGACGGCCCGCCCCGGTATCGATGGCAAAGCCGAATTTCGCCGGCAGCGCGGGCAGTTCGCCCAATCGCGCCGTCAACTCGCATCCCAGCCGGTCGGTCATGTCGCCTTCGCGGTAAAGCGGAGAGAACAGGATGTTGCGCCGCACCTCGATCCCCGGTTCAGAGTCCAACAGGTCGAGCGCGGCCAGTTCCGCCAACAGCGGCTGATGATCCGCCTCAGTCACCCCGCGCAGTTGCAGGTTGGCACGGTTGGTCAGGTCGATGGTGCCATTGCCGAACCGTTCGGCCAACGCGCAGAGACCCAGCGCCTGCGACACCCGCAGCCGGGCCAGACGCGGGCGCACCCGCACCACCAGCCCGTCACCCGACATCATCGGGCGATGCGCGCCGGGGCACCAGCCCTGAACAATGGGTGCCGTCATGACAGCCCCTCCAGATCGGCCCGGATCGAGTTGCGTCGGGTCTGCCACAGCCCCGCCTCGTAAAGCGCGCGGAACCGGTCCAACATGGCCTGATAGGCTTGCGGGTTGGCCTCTTGCAGAAAGGCCGCGACCTCTGCGTCTCCCAAAGTGGCATCATGGTAGAGGTCAAAGAGATGCGGCGCCACGCTGTCGGCCAGATGCGCGAACGAGGCCATGTGATCGAGCGTCGCCGCGATCTCGGCCGCGCCCCGGAACCCGTGCCGCATCATGCCCGCGATCCAGCCGGGATGGGCGGCGCGGGCGCGCACCACGCGGGCGATTTCCTCGGGCAGGGTCCGGGCGCGCGGGGTGTCGGGATTGGTGTTGTCCAGATGATAGAGTTGCGCGGTACCCCCGGTCACCCGTTTGGCGGCGGCAAAGCCTGCTTCATGCGTGGCATAATCGGCGGCCAGCAGCAGATCGGTCTCGGCCAGATCCTGCAAATGTACGAACCCGTCGGCCTTGGCGACGCGGTCCCGGATCCCCTCGGCGTCGCGGGCGATGTTCTCGCCCTCCAGCGCAAAGGAACTGGCCACCAGCCAGGCCTCTCCCGCACTCTGCCGGGCCTCGTCGGTATAGGTCTCGGGCAGGTGTCCCATGCCCAGCCCATAGCTGCCCGGCGCCGGGCCATAGACCCGCGCGGCGGGCGCGTGCCCGGCATAGGGGTTCCAGTCGGGCGCTTCGTCACGCGCGCAAAGCGCGCGCACCGCCTGACCGAAGAGCGCCGAAAGCGTCGGAAACACATCGCGGAACAGGCCCGAGACACGCAGCGTGACGTCCAGCCGGGGCCGGTCCAGATCGGTGATCGGCAGAACCTCGATGCCCGAAACCCGTTCCGAGCCCTTATCCCACACCGGTTTCACGCCCAGCAGATGCAGCGCCATGGCGAATTCCTCGCCCGCCGTGCGCATGGTGGCCGAGCCCCAGAGATCGACAATCAGCCCCCTGGGGTAATCGCCTTCTTCCTGCAAATGTCGGCGCACCAGCTCCTCGGCCAGTTTCACCCCCTGCGCATAGGCCGCGCGCGTCGGGACCGACCGGGGATCGGTGGTATAAAGGTTGCGCCCGGTGGGCAGCACATCGCTGCGCCCCCGATAGGGCGAGCCGGACGGCCCCGCCGCGATCCGTTTGCCCGCCAGCGCGTCGATCAGCGCGCGCGCCTCGCCCTGCGCCGATGGCGCGGCATCAAACGGGCCGGTGACCTCGGGTACACGCCCATAGACATGTAGCCCGTCACCATACTGGCTTTCCTTCACATCGCAGACAAAGCGGTCGATGCGGGTGATCGCCTCGGCGGTCGAGGTGGCGCGGTCCAGGCCCAGATCATCCTCCAGCCCCAGCGCCTGCGCCTCGGCCCGGATATCTCCCTGCAAGCGGTCACGGCGCTTGGGGTCCAGCCCGTCGGCATTGGAAAACTCATCAAGCAGCGCCTCGAGCTGCACCATCCGGTCCGGGGTGCCGCTGGTGCGCAGGGCAGGGGGGATATGGCCCAGCGTCACCGCGCCGATGCGGCGCTTGGCCTGCGCGGCCTCGCCCGGATCGTTGACGATAAAGGGATAGATCACCGGCAGATCGCCGATCAGAACCTCGGGCCAGCATTGCCCTGACAGCGCCACCGCCTTGCCCGGCAGCCATTCCAGCGTGCCATGGGCGCCTATATGGATCAGCGCGTCGGCCCCCAGCGCCTGCCGCAGCCAGAGGTAAAAGGCGACATAGCTGTGGCGTGGGGTGCGGGAGAGGTCGTGATAGTCGTCGTCGCGCGCCTCGGGCGTGCCCCGCTCCGGTTGCAGGGCGATCAATGCCTTGCCACGGCGGATGGCGCGAAACTGCAAATTGTCTTGCGAAAATGCCGGATCACTCTCGGGTTCACCCCAGGCATCTTGCAAATTTTGGCGCAATTGTGGCGGAATGCTGGCCAAAGCCTTGCGGTATTCATTGATTGGCCACGAAATCGACGCAATTTGCAAATCTTCCGCAATTGGCTGCCCCGATGCGACATCATACCCTTCATCCTGCAAATCGCACAGGATCGCCTCGGCCGAGGCCAGAGCGTCCAGACCCACCGCATGGGCCATCTGCCAGTCCTTGCCGGGATAGGTGGACAGAACCAGCGCCAGCACCCGCTGGGTGGCGGGTTTGGTCGCCAGCCGCAGCCAGCCCGATACCCGGCTCACCACCGCCTCGATCCGCTCGGGTTCGGGCCGGTGCGCAAAACGGGAATACTCCAACGCCGGGTCGCGCTTGCCCGGCTCCTTGAACGAGATCAGCCCGGCGTCGATGCGCCCGTCGACCTCGGGCAGCACCACATGCATGGCCAGATCGGCGGGCGACAGGCCACGCTCGGCCTCGGCCCAGGCCTTGCGGCGCGAGGTGGCCAGCGCCACCTGGAACACCGGTACGCCAGCGGCATCAAGCGGCGAGGCGCCATTGGCACCCTTGCCGGAAAACGAGGTGGCATTGACGATGGCCGCCGGGGCCAGCCCCGGCATCTGCCCGGCGATCCAGTCGGCGGCGGCGGGCGCCTTCAGCGAAGGCGCGAACATGCCCATCGCCTGAAACCCGCGCGTGCGAAAGGCCTGGATCAGCGCCGCAACCGAGGCGGTGTCGGCCGAAGTCAGGTAGGCCCTGTAAAAGGTGACCAGAATGCGCGGGGCGTCGCCCCCGAACACGGTCTCGGGCGCGATCACGCCGCGCTCGGGGCACCAGAAACCGCATTCCGGCAGCACCTTTGACCCGATCACCGGCCCGGCATAAAGCCCGGTCGCCAGCGCCATCTGCGCCAGTGCGGCCTGCGCGGCCACTTCGCCGCCGGTATCGCAGAGATGTTGCAGCCGCCGCAGGGTAGACACAGGCAGGGTTGAATAGGCGTCAAGCCGCGTATCCTCGCGCCCATCGGCCGGCAGAACCGCCACCGCCAGCCCCTTTTCCTGCGCCAGCGCCAGCACCTGTTGCAGCCCATAGGCCCAATAGGGCACGCCGCCAATCAGCCGGATCAGAATGCCCTTGGCCCCCGACAGCGTGTTTTCCACATAGGTATCGACCGAGAGCGGATGTTTCAGCGCCGTCAGGTTGGCCAGGCGTAGGGTGGGCATTCTGCCCACCGCCCCGCCACCACGATGCCAGCCCGCCGCAAAAGCCCCCAGGTCACTGTCCGAGAACGACAACACCACCAGATCGGCCGGGCTTTGGCCCAGGTCGGTCGGGGTCTCGGTCTCTTCCAGCCCGTGGCTTTCGCGGAAAACGACATGCATGGCGCGCGCTTACTCCGCAGGCTCGGAAACGCCGGTCAGGATGGCGTTGATCGCCGCCGGGTCGATGTCGTGATGTTCGGCGATCACCACCATGCGCGAGCGGCGCTCCTCGCCCGGGTGCCAGGGACGGTCATACTGGTGACGCACCCGTGCACCCACCGCTTGCACCAGCAGGCGCATCGGCTTGCCCGCAACCGCGGCATAGCCCTTGACCCGCAGGATGTTCAGCTCGTTGGCCAGCCGCTCGATCCGCGCGACCAGTTCGGCCGGGTCGGACTGTTCGGGCAGTTCCACCACGATGCTTTCGAAATCGTCATGTTCGTGGTCGTCATGGCCGTCGTGATGGCTGGGACGGGCATCCATGTCATCCTCAGCGGCAGCGCCAAGGCCCAGGATAACGCGCACATCAACGGCGCCCTCGGCCACTTCGACCACCGGCAGCGGGCGTGGCGCCTCGGCGGCGATCACCTCGCGCGCACGGGCCACGCCCTCGGGGCCGGCCAGATCGGGCTTGGTCAGCAGGATGATGTCGGCGCAGCTGATCTGATCCTCGAACACCTCGGACAGGGGCGTTTCATGGTCGATCGAGTCATCCGCCAGACGCTGGGCATCCACCGCCGCCACATTGGGCGCGAACCGGCCCGCCGCCACCGCCTCGGCATCGGCCAGCGCGATCACGCCGTCCACGGTGATCTTGGACCGGATATCGGGCCAGTCGAACGCCTTCAAGAGCGGCTTCGGCAGCGCCAGGCCCGAGGTTTCGATCAGGATGTGATCGGGGCGCGGCTCCAGCGCCATCAGCGCCTCGATGGTGGGGATGAAATCATCGGCCACGGTGCAGCAGATGCAGCCATTGGCCAGTTCCATGATGTTTTCCGCGGGGCATTCGGGGATGGCGCAGCTTTTCAGGATCTCGCCATCAACGCCAACATCGCCAAATTCGTTGACCACCACGGCCAGCCGCTTGCCCTGCGGGTTCTGCATCAGGTGGCGGATCAGCGTGGTCTTGCCCGAGCCGAGAAAGCCGGTGATCACGGTAACGGGAAGTTTTTCAAGGGTGCTCATGGCTCAGGCTCCGATCGGGGGGATGCGCGCGGCGCAGTTCTTGCGAAAGTGGACGGGGCGCTCGCGCCAGGGGACGAGCCCGTCAGCGGTTGCGTGATACTTGGTGACGCCTTCGACGATGGTGGCCACGTCATCGGCCTCGTTGAGGTTTTCGTAGACAAAGGTCCAGCGCGCCGGACCGCCGCGCAGCACGATGGAGCAGCCCTGATCGCAATTGGACAGACATTCGACCGGTTTTAGGATGACCCCTTCGGGCAACTCGGCCGCGCTCAGCGCGCGGTGCAACAGGGCGCCGGGGCGCTGGGCATCGTCCTCGACCGGCAATCCACGGCGGCAGGTCGTACAGACCAGCAGTTCGACTGGTGCAGCTTCGGTCACGTCTCTCATCCCCCCTCGTCAGGTGCGGGGGACGGGGTTTGCGCGGGCCACGCTCTCGGACATGGACCCGACACCGGAACACCCCGTCCGGTCTTGTCTTCGGGCGTTGGCAGGTCTCCCGGCTTGCGGATGTCAGGGTCTTGCCCTGTCGGGCGTCCCGCCTTCCCGGCCTTTCGGCCAGTGGCTTGGGCACCCTCTCCGGTCACGGTCGCGGGGGCGGCTGCGCTTGACGCCCGGCCTCTTGGCCGGTCCGCTGGCACATTCCCTTTTCATCCGGTTTCCCGGACACCAACAGCAGGCACATGCGGCAAGCGCGGGGGACTTGTCAAGCGCGCCGGACCGGGGGACACTGGGCTTTGCAGAAAAGCGACCGCTGGGGATCACCCAGCGGCATCCGCCCCGGCCCGCGTCCGCAGCCACGATAGAAAGAGCTGCGCCCGAGCCGGGGATGCGGCCGCCCGGGGCGGCCGGATCAGGTAATGCGACTGGGAAAAAGGAATCGGTTCGCCCGCCAGGCGCAACGGTATGCCCTGCGCGATGGCATTGCGGGCAAAGCGGGTCAGGATGGTGGCATAGCCCGCCCCTGCCAGCACCAACTGGATGGCCGAGACCGTGGTATCCACCGAAAACAGCGCCGCACGCTCCGCCGGTGGCAGCCCCTGTGCCTCGAACCAGCGCGCCCAGTTGTCTTCGTACCCAAGGATGTGGATCTGCGGCGCGGCGCGCAGCGCCTCGGGCGACAGGTGCGGCCCGTCGGCGCGGCCGATCGGCACGATGGTCTCGTCGCACAACTTTTCGGCCAGCAGTCCGGGCCAGTCGCCGTGACCCAGGCGGATGTCCAGATCGACATCCTCGTTTTCGGGTCCGTCGCCCCAGATGTTCGACACCAGCCGCACCGGGATATCCGGATAGGCCGCCGCAAACGCGGGCAGTTCCGTGGCAATCCAGTAGGTCGCGGTTGAGATCGGCGCGCGAATTCGCAGGGTCTGACGGGTCGCAGGCCCGAACAGGCTGTTGGTGGACAGGGCGATATCGGCCAGCGCCCGGCGTACGGTCAGCGCATAGGATTGCCCCAGCTCGGTCAGCCCCAGCCGCCGGGCCGCGCGCGAGAACAGTCGCTCGCCCAGTTCGGCCTCGAGCGAGCGGATATGCAGCGACACTGCGGTCTGGGTCAGCCCAAGCTCTCGCGCGGCTTCGGTGAAATTGAGATGCCGGGCGGCGGCCTCGAATGTCCGCAGCCAGGTCGGATTAGGCAGCCTGTCCAAATAGGTTCCTCCACTGTCCCTTCGCGCGCCGCCCAGAAAATTTCAAATTTTCTGGACCAAAATTCTGTTCAGAATTTTGTCAGTTTCCGAGGTCAGGTCAATTATCACAAAAATATTTTTGGTATTTTTCCCGTTATTATTCGTTTCTGTTGGTGCCTCTCTCAGCAGATACTGCGCCCGAAACAAATCATCCGGGGTGTTTCCCCGCTGGGAGGACAATATGAAAGTAGGGTTCATCGGACTGGGCAATGTGGGTGGCAAGCTCTCGGGCTCGCTCCTGCGCAATGGCGTCGATCTGACGGTGCATGATCTAAATTCCGATCTCGTCGAGGGGTTCGTGTCCCGTGGCGCCCAGGCCGCCCAAGGTCCGGCGCAGATGATGCGCGATTGCGACGTGGTGATCACCTGCCTGCCGTCGCCCGCCGCCAGTGCTGCGGTGATGCAAGAGATGCTGCCCGAGGTGAAGGACGGCAAGATCTGGCTCGAGATGTCGACCACCGACGAGGCCGAGGTGAAGCGTCTCGGTGCGCAGGTGATCGAACGGGGCGGCGCCGCCGTCGACTGCCCGGTTTCGGGGGGGTGCCACCGGGCCGATACCGGCAATATCTCGATCTTTGCGGGCTGCGACCGCGCCACCTTTGAACGCATCCTGCCCTTCCTCACCATCATGGGCCGCCGCATCCTGCACACCGGCCCGCTTGGCTCTGCCTCGGTGCTCAAGGTGATGACCAATTACCTCGCGACCGCCAACCTGCTGACCTGCTGCGAGGCGCTTGTGACGATGAAGGCCGCAGGAATGGACATGAACACCACCTATGAGGCGATCAAGATCAGTTCCGGCACCTCCTTCGTGCATGAAACCGAAAGCCAGGTGATCCTGAACGGCAGCCGCGACATCAACTTCACCATGGATCTGGTGAAAAAGGATATCGGCCTGTTCCAGACCATCGCCGACCGCGCTGGCGTGCCGCTGGAAATCTCACCGCTGATGATCGAGATCTTCAACGACGGCATCCGCCGCTATGGCGAGCGGGCGCAGTCCGACGATATCATCCGCCGCCTCGAAGAGGCGACCGGCCTGTCGATCCTGGCCCCCGGCTTCCCGGCCGAGATGGTCGATGACGAACCGGAGGAACCCGGTTACGAGGTCGTGCCGCAAGGAGCCGAATTGCGCGCTGCCGAATGACGGCGGCACCCGGACAAGGCCGCGCCGCCCGCATGTTGATCGGGCGGCGCGACCGATGGCACGTCATTGATTGACGGATCAATATAAAAAACCTAGCCTTTCCCCAGACGTCGGTCGCGGGGCAAGGGAGGGTGCATGCCGAAAACTGGAATGGAGCCGATCCGGCGCGACGCCATCGTCAAGGCGACGATCGCCGAGCTAGGCGTCCAGAAAAGCCTCGACGTGACAGTCAGTCAGATCGCCAAGCGGGCGGGGATATCCAGCGCGCTGGCGCATCACTATTTCGGCGGCAAGGACCAGATCTTTCTGGCCGCCATGCGCCATATCCTGACAGAGTTTGGCGATGAGGCCCGCAGCGAACTGCAAAACAGCCCGACCGAACGGCGGCCGCATGCCATTGTGCGCGCCTGTTTCGCGCATTCCTGCTTTACCCCGGATGTGATTGCCGCCTGGATGACCTTTTATGTGCTGGCCCAGACCAACACGGACGCTCTGCGGCTGTGGCGGATCTATCAGGCGCGGCTCTATTCGAACCTTGTCCATGCCTTGCGGCCGGTCGTTTGCAACCCGCTGGAGGTCGCCCGCGACATGCGCGCCTTGATCGACGGGCTCTATATTCATGCTGCTCTGGATGCGCCCGACGCGCCCGAGATCGCTTGTGACCACGCCTTGCGCGTGCTCGACACCCTGTTAGAGGCCGGTAAATGACCCAACCCAATATCCTGATCCTGATGGTGGATCAGCTGAACGGCACGCTCTTTCCCGACGGTCCCGCCGACTGGCTGCACGCACCCAACCTCAAACGGCTGGCGGCACGCTCGACCCGGTTTGCCAATGCCTATACCGCCAGCCCGCTTTGCGCGCCGGGGCGGGCCAGCTTCATGTCGGGGCAGTTGCCCTCGCGCACCGGGGTCTATGACAACGCCGCCGAGTTCCGCAGCGATATTCCGACCTATGCCCATCACCTGCGCCGCGCGGGCTATTACACCTGCCTGTCGGGCAAGATGCATTTTGTCGGCCCAGACCAGCTGCACGGGTTCGAGGAGCGGCTGACCACCGATATTTACCCGGCCGATTTCGGCTGGACCCCGGATTACCGCAAACCGGGCGAGCGCATCGACTGGTGGTATCACAACATGGGCTCGGTCACCGGCGCGGGCGTGGCCGAGATCACCAACCAGATGGAGTACGATGACGAGGTCGCCTATCACGCCAAGGCCAAACTTTACGATCTGGCGCGCGGCAAGGATGGCCGCCCCTGGTGCGTCACCGTCTCGTTCACCCATCCGCATGACCCCTATGTGGCGCGGCGCAGATATTGGGACCTCTACGAGGAGTGCGAGCACCTGCTGCCAGAGGTGGGCGATCTGGGCTACGACAATCACGACCCGCACGCCAAACGCATTTTCGACGCCAATGACTGGCGCAATTTCGACATCACCGAGGACGACATCCGCAAGTCGCGCCGGGCCTATTTTGCCAATATCTCCTATCTCGACGACAAGCTGGGAGAGATCCTCGAGGTGCTGGAATCCACCCGGCAAGAGGCGATCATCCTCTTTGTCTCGGATCACGGCGACATGCTGGGCGAGCGTGGGCTGTGGTTCAAGATGAACTTCTACGAAGGCTCCGCCAGGGTGCCATTGATGGTGGCCGCGCCGGGCATGGCCCCGGGCCGCATCGACACGCCGGTTTCGACCATCGACGTGACCCCGACGCTGGGCGAACTGGCCGGTGTCGACATGGCCGAAATCGCGCCCTGGACCGATGGCACCAGCCTGGTACCGCTGGCCAACGGAACCGAGCGCACCGCGCCGGTACTGATGGAATACGCCGCCGAGGCCTCTTACGCGCCGCTGGTTTCGATGCGGTACGGCAAGTGGAAGTACAACCGCTGCGCGCTCGACCCCGACCAGCTCTTCGATCTGGATGCTGACCCGCATGAGATGACCAACCTTGCCGATCACCCCAACCATCAGGGCACGGTACAGAGCCTGCGCGCCAAGTCGCAAGCCCGTTGGGATCTCGACCGGTTCGATGCCGAGGTGCGCGCCAGCCAGGCCCGCCGCTGGGTCGTTTATGAGGCGCTGCGTCAAGGCGGCTACTACCCCTGGGATTACCAGCCGCTGCAAAAGGCCTCGGAACGCTACATGCGCAACCACATGAACCTGGATAACTTGGAGGAAAACCAGCGCTTTCCCAGAGGAGAGTAGCCTTAACCCTCAACAATATCGGGCCACGGCCAAAGTGGCTGTGGCTCCGATCTTTGCATGCCCTGCCAAGTGACCTTCGTTGGGCAAGGCAGTGCTCTTCGGGCATGCATTTCCGGTCCTGATCGGCTAGACTTCTGCCGCCAATAGGGTGGGGATCATGACCACATCAGAACACATCGCGGCGTTGACCGCTCTTGTCGAAACCTACGTGATGGCGATGACCCGGGGCGACCGGCCCACGCTGGAGCGGATCTTCTTCGACCGGGCCAGCGAGGTGGGCCATTACGAAGGGGAGCTGCTCTGGAACTCCCGCGACGCGTTCATCGCCATGTGCGAGGACGCGGCCGATGCGGAAACTGATCCGTTCTGGGCGATCAGTTCTGTTTCGGTGCAGGGGGACATCGCGATGGTCCATGTCGAAAACGACTGGGCCGGGATGCGATTTGACGACTATCTCGCGCTGCTGCACCACGAAGGGAGCTGGCGCATCGTGTCAAAGGTCTATCGGATCCGCTGAATGCGGGCTTGGCGCCGGACCTCACCCGTTCAGCAAAGCCTCGACCTCGGCCACATTGGCCGCGCCTTTCAGCGGGGTGAAATCGCCGCGCTCCAGCATTGCGCGGGTACCGTCCAGTATGACCTGTTGCGTCACCCGGGCTAACCCGCCACCGATGGAAATTCGGGCAACCCCCAGCGCGCCGATCTGCGCGGCCGTCAGATCCCGCATTTCCCCCGCCGCCAGCAGGTTGACCGGCGTCCCGGTGTCGACCAGTGCGCGGGTGGTGTCCGCATCGACAAGCGGGGCATAGATCACGTCCGCACCCGCCTGGGCAAATGCCAGGCACCGGCGCAAGGCCTCGGCCTGATCATAGTTTCGCATCAGCCAGCCATCGGCGCGGGCGGTCAGCACGATCCCCGCCTGGCGAGCCGCCGCAACAGCCGCCTCGATCCGGGCCAGGGCCAGGTCGAACGGATAGGAACCCTTGGTTGGAACCGCGCTATCCTCGATCGACACCCCCGCCAGGCCCGCCTCCGCCGCCAGCCGCACCGTCTCGGCCACGGTGTCGGGGCTGTCGCCGAACCCGTTCTCGAAATCGCCATTCACGGGCACATCGACAGCGGCGCAGATCTCGGCCGCGTGCAGCAAAGCGACCTCGCGCGCGATTTGCCCGCCATCCGCCAGACCCAGGGTAAACCCATGCCCGGACGAGGTCGTCGCCAGCGCCTGCGCCCCCAAACCGGCCATCACCTTGGCCGACCCTATATCCCACGGGTTCGGCATCACCACTGGATTGCCGGGAACATGCAGGACCCGGAAACGTTCAATCAGTTTGTCGCGGCGCATGACACGGCCCCTTCCATGATCTCTCCGTTCAACCCGGAGCTTGGCCGAGCATAGCCAGAGTCGGCAGTGAAAGGAAAAGCAATCGTCCGCAAAGGGTCGTGATTGTCCCTGACGCAACAGTTGGTCTTCCCTTCCGTTTCCGTCTCCGTCTCCGATCCGTCAGCCCAAGCACGGGCAAACCTGTTCGGAATTCGGCAGATGTGATAGTGTTCGCGGGGTCATCCCTGACCAGCCATTTGCGGGAGATTGCCATGCCCCAGGGCTTCTACGACGCGGAAATGAGCCGCAAACAAGAGGCTCTCGCGGCCACGCCGGACATGCAGGCACAGCGCCGGGTCATACTGGACCACCTGGCACTCAAGCCCGGAGAGGCGGTGCTCGACATCGGCTCGGGCAATGGGATCATGGCACGGGACATGCTCGGCATCGTTGGGCGCTCGGGATCGGTGACCGGTCTCGATGCGGCCGAGCCGATGATCGCGATGGCCCGCGCGCTGTGCCCCGGTGGCAAATTCGTTCGCGGCGATGCCTGTGAATTGCCGTTCGATGACTGCAGCTTTGATGCGGTCACCGCGGCGCAACTTCTCTGTTTCTTGCCCGATCCCGACGCCGCGTTACGAGAAATGCGCCGGGTGCTGCGCCCGGATGGGCGCCTTGTCATTCTGGATACCGACTGGGGCTCGCTTGTCTGGAACGCCCGGGATCCTGACCTGATGGCAAAGGCGATGCGTATCTATATCCGGCCCTATGCAGACGCCTACCTCCCCCGAACGCTGTCGAGGCGACTGCGCGCGGCCGGGTTCGCCGTCACGGTGCGCGAAACCCTGACTGTGCTGAACTGGACGCCCGGACCGGACAATTATGCCCAGCTCACGGCGAGTTTCATGGAATCGATCACGGCGGCGGCAGCCGATTTCTCGGACGAGGACTGGCGATGCTGGCAGGAGGATCAGAAAGCCGTGGCAGAGGCCGGAGACTACATGTTCTCGCTCAATCGCTATATCTTCGACGCGCGGCCGGTCTGACGCCCAACCATAGTGCGGGTCAGGACCCCAAAGACTGACGGCTCTGGTCCAGCAACAGTTCCGCAAGCGCCCGGGCATCGGCCCGCGCTGCGGCTGCATCCGGCACCGTTTCCCCCTGCGCCGCTTCGATCCAGACCCCGTCCATATAGGCCTGTATCGTCGTCTGCACCCGGTCCAGAACCCGCTCCGGCACCAGTTGCCGCAGTTCCCCGCGAATGTTGCTTGCCACCCGCGCCCGGTTGATCCGGTGCAGTCGGGACAGCGCGGGCGCATAGGGCGCATTGGCCCAGAACTGGATCCAGACGGAACATTGCGCGGGCGTGAACAGCGTATCGTCGAAATTCGCCTCGATCATCGCGATCAACCTGTCGCGCGGCGTCCCGGCCTCGGCCAACCGTGCCAGGGTCGCGACCTTCAGCACCGACAGCAGGCGGCGCATGGTCTCTTCCATCAGCCGGTCCTTGGACCCGAAATAGTAATTGATCGACGCCGCCGACGCCCCGGCCTCGCGCGCGATCTCGGCCATGGTCACGCCGGCGAATCCCTTGCCATGGATCGATCGGATCGCGGCCACGACCAATTCGTCATTACGGATATCGCGAATGCGTTTTCGTCCCATGGCGCCATATTGGCCAAACTGAGAGGGCAGGCAAGATTAAAGGGTTACGCAAAAAATTGAATGACCATACAAGAATTTGTTTTGCTGAACAGATAATAGTGGTATCTGCCATGTTCATTCGGCCAACCCCGGAGGAGGGAGGTCGGAAACAACTCCCAGGGAGGGGCAATGATACTGAACGGAATTCTGAGCTTCGGCTTGATCCTGACCTTTGGTCTGGTGGCCTTCTGTACCGTCAAATGGCGCAATGTGACCTGCATTGGCCCGACGCCGGTGCCCCTGTTCACCTTTATCGCGATCCTGTTCACCTCCGGCCTCGATGTCGGACTGATCATGTTTCCGCTGACCGAATTCGGCGGTTATGCCGAGGATCCGGCCTATGCCTTTGCCAACCCGCTGGCGATCGAGTTCGGTTTCTGGGGCTTTCTGATCTGGGCCTTCTACTTCCTGACCGCCTTCTATTTCTGCGTCATCGAACCCCGCGTCGGGTTCTTCGAGATCCCTCTGGTCAAGCTGATCAACAACGTGGTGATTATCGGCACCTGCGCCTTTACCGCCAGCCTGTTCCTGATCTACCTGCCCGGCTATATCCCCGAGATCGGCGATGGGCAGACGGTAGTTACCACCTTCTATCTGATCGTCTTCGTCACCATCCTGGCGGCGGCTTACAGCTCGACCGACCTGAAATATGTCCGCGTGCTGTCGGTGGGCTCGACCCTTCTGTTCATCGCGCTGATCCTGGGCATGTGGGTCTATTCCGGCATGGGGGCCAGCGCCCTGGGGGCCAATGTCGCGCTTCTGGGTGACTACTTCACCAACCTGGACAAGTTTGCCCTGCCGCTGACCGACTATCACGCCTTCTACCTGTTCTGGTGGTTCGCCTGGTCGATCATGATCGGCCAGTTCACCTCGCGCTTTGTCGGCGGGCTGAAGACCTGGCAATTGCTGATCGCGCTTCTGGTGTTCCCCTCGATCCCGCTCGGGATCTGGTTCGCGGTGCTGTACTACTATCACACCGCCGCCATTCCCACCGCCGGGTTGTTGAACCTGGCCATGATCATTGTCGGCGTCACATTCGTGATCAACTCGCTCGACTCGCTGATCCGGCTGTACACCGACAACCTGTCGCTGACGGTCGCGCGGCTGGGCAAGACCCCCTATGTGGCGCTGAACGTCGCCGTCCTGTTCACGCTGACCCTGCTGTTCCAGAGCCAGTGGCTCCAGATCCAGTGGATCGGCTCGATCGTGATCGGCCTCTATCTGGCCTGCATCGCCTATATCGCGCTGCGCCACAGGGGCGCGGTCATGGCGATCAGGACATCTCCCGAAGACAACACGCTCGATTTCCACAAGGTCGAAAGCGTGCACTGACACAACCGGACCCGGCCCTCGCGCGCCGGGTTCCTTTCGTGCCACCGGCGCAGACACAAACAGAGAGTAAGACGGATGGAAGCGGATTTTGTCATCGTGGGGGCCGGCAGCGCGGGCTGCGCCATGGCCTACAGGCTCAGCGGGGCGGGGGCCTCGGTGCTGGTAATCGAACATGGCGGTACCGATGCAGGGCCGTTCATCCAGATGCCGGCGGCGCTCAGCTATCCGATGAACATGTCGCGCTATGACTGGGGTTACCTGTCCGAGCCCGAACCGCATCTGAACAACCGCCGACTGGTCTGCCCGCGCGGCAAGGTGATCGGCGGGTCGTCCTCGATCAACGGCATGGTCTATGTGCGCGGCCATGCGATGGATTTCGACACCTGGTCCGAGATGGGCGCCGATGGCTGGGCCTATGCCGACGTGCTGCCCTATTTCAAACGGATGGAGACCTGGCACGATGGCGGCCATGGCGGCGATGCCGCCTGGCGCGGCACCGACGGGCCGCTGCATGTCACCCGAGGCCCGCGCTCGAACCCGCTGTTCAAGGCCTTTGTCGATGCGGGACGGCAGGCAGGTTACGAGGTCACCGGCGACTATAACGGCGAGAAACAAGAGGGTTTCGGCCCGATGGAACAGACCGTCTGGAAAGGGCGGCGCTGGTCTGCGGCCAATGCCTATCTGAAACCGGCGCTCAAGCGCGAGAACTGCGACGTGGTGCGCGGCCTGGCCGCCCGCGTGGTGATGGAAGAGGGCCGTGCCACCGGGGTCGAGATCATCCGGGGCGGCAAGGCCGAGGTGATCCGCGCCCGGCGCGAGGTGATCATCGCCGCCTCCTCGATCAACTCGCCGAAACTGCTGATGCTGTCGGGCATCGGCCCTGCGGCGCACCTGGCCGAACATGGCATCGCGGTCGTGGCCGACCGCCCCGGCGTGGGCGCCAATCTGCAGGACCATCTGGAGCTATACATCCAGCAGGCCGCAATCCAGCCGGTGACGCTTTACAAATACTGGAACCTCTTCGGCAAGGCGGCCATCGGCGCGCAATGGCTCTTTACCAAGACCGGCCTCGGCGCCTCGAACCAGTTCGAAAGTGCGGCCTTCATCCGCTCGCAGCCCGGCGTGCCCTATCCGGATATCCAGTATCACTTCCTGCCCATCGCGGTGCGCTATGACGGTCAGGCCGCGGCCGAGGGCCACGGCTTCCAGGCCCATGTGGGGCCGATGCGCTCGCCCTCGCGCGGGGCGGTCACGCTGCGTTCGGACCGGCCCGAGGATGCGCCGGTGATCCGCTTCAACTACATGAGCCATGAAAAGGACTGGGCCGATTTCCGCACCTGTATCCGGCTCACGCGCGAGATCTTCGGGCAGGAGGCGTTCAAACCCTATGCCGGAAAAGAGATCCAGCCGGGTGCTGCGGTGCAGAGCGACGAGGAACTCAATGCCTTTATCGCCGAACATGCCGAAAGCGCCTATCACCCCTGCGGCACCTGCCGCATGGGCCGGGCGGATGACCCGAACGCCGTGGTCGACGGGCAGGGCCGGGTGATCGGGGTCGAGGGGCTGCGGGTGGCCGACAGCTCGATCTTTCCGCAGATCACCAATGGCAACCTCAACGCGCCTTCGATCATGGTGGGCGAGAAGATGTCGGACCATATCCTGGGCCGCGACCCGCTGCCGCGCGCCAATGACATCCCCTGGATCAACCCGCGGTGGAAGGCCTCGCAACGGTAAGGTTGGGGCAGAGATTTTTCGTCGAAAAATCTCGCCTGTCGCACCCGATTTGATCCCTGTCAATGTCGGCCTTGTGGCGGGCGTCTAGCCTCTGGGCTGACATTGAAAAAGGAGCGAACGGATGTCCCATACCCCGCATGAACTGGCCGAGGAATTTCCCGAAAAAATCGACCTGATGAGCCAGCTCAAGCAGACGGATGCGCATTTTTCCCGGCTGGCGGATGAGTACCACGATGTGAACCGGGCAGTGCACCGGGCCGAGACCAACGTGGAGCCGATGGAGGAACTGGCCGAGGTCGAGCTGCGCAAGAAACGCGCGGCCCTGAAGGATGAGATCTGGGGCATCCTGTCCAAGGCCTGACCCAAAGGGGCGGGGGCGCTGCCCCCGTCGCCTGTCGGCGACTCCCCCGGAGTATTTTCAGCGAAATGAAGATCAGTTGACCTCGTAGGGCAGGGTGCCGCGCCGGTCGGTGTTGATCGTCAGGCGCCGCTCCAGCGGCGGAACCGAGCGCTGGTGGCAGGTCTTGCGCTCGCAGATGCGGCAGGAAATGCCGATCGGCTCGAAGGCAGAGGCATTGCTGACATCGAGATTGTCGGCATAGACCAGCTGGTCGGCATGGCGCACCTCGCAGCCCAGACCGATCGCATAACGCCGCACCGGAGCCCCGAACGACCCGCCTGTTTTCGACACGTCACGGGCCAGAGAAATATAGCGCACGCCATCGGGCGTTTCCGCCAGTTGCCGCAGGAAATGGCCGGGGGTCTCGAACGCGCGGTGCACGTTCCAGAGCGGGCAGGCGCCGCCGAAGCGGGCGAATTGCAGCCGCGTGGCCGAGTGGCGCTTGGTGATGGTGCCAGCCTGATCGACCCGGACGAAGAAAAACGGGATGCCCTTGGCGCCCGGTCGCTGCATCGTCGACAGGCGATGCGCCACCTGCTCGATCGAGGCGCCAAAACGCGTGCTCAGCAGTTCCAGATCGTGGCGCGTCTTTTGCGCTGCATCCAGGAACGCGCCATAGGGCATCAGCGCCGCCCCTGCGAAATAGTTGGCAAGCCCGATCTTGGCGATGGCGCGGGCCTCTTCGCTGTGGAACCGGGCAAAATCGAGCGTGGCCTCCAGCAGGGAATTCTGGCTCAGCAGCGCCACCTGCAACAGCAATTGGAACACCTGAGTCTGAGGCGCCGACCGAGAGGACAGATGCAGTTTACGCTCGGCGGCGTCGTACTGGCGCAAGGCTTCGATATCGGCGATTTCGACCGTCACGCCGCGTTCGGTCAGCGCGGCCAGCGCCGCGCCGCGCACACCCTCGGCCTGGGCCCGGGCCGCGAACCGCTCTGCCGCGTGATCGACCGCGTCGATATAGTTGTCGCAATAGTGGAAGAAATCGCGCACCTCTTCCCAGGGGCTGGCCTGGATGCGGGCATCCTCGCGCCCCAGCGCCTCGTCCAGCGAAGCCAGCCGCTCGTGTGTCTGCCGGTATGTGCGGTGCAACTCGATAAAGGCGCGCGCCAGCGCCGGTGCGTTCGACGCGGTCAGGCGCAGATCGGCCAGCGGCGGCATCGCATCGGCGAAAATGGGATCGGCCAGCGCCTCACGCATGTCGCTGACCAGCCGTTCGCTGTCGCCGGTGCTCAGTTCGGTCACGTCCAGACCAAATTCCTGCGCCAGCGCCAGCACCACCGAGGTCGAGACCGGGCGGTTATTGTTCTCCATCTGGTTCAGATAGGGCAGCGACACGCCCAGCTTGGCGGCGAAATCCTTTTGCGTCAGCGACAGGCGGTTGCGGATCTCGCGCAGCTTGGCGCCAGCATAGAGTTTCTGGGTGGCCATCGGGTGCCGACTCTTTGCAAATTAACCTTGTCGAGAGGTTACGTTTGCAAAGCGCGCGCCGCAAGCTCAGACCGGCTGTCCGTCGCGAAAGACCTGGCGCCATTCCAGGATGCTGACGCTCTGGCGCAGGCCCGTGGGCCAGAACGGGTCTTTCTCGACAAGGGTCTGGACATCGGCGCGGGTCGCGGCCTCGACCAGCCACATGCCGCCACGCCCCTGGGTTCCGTCGAGCAACGGTCCGGCGCCAAGAATGGCCGCGCCATGCCGCGCCAGAAACACAAGGTGTTCGGTCATATGCCTTTGGCGCAGATGTTCCTTGCCGGGATTATCCTGAAACGTGACACGGTAGAGCATGATCTGTCCTTTCGGTGCTAAGGCGGACAGGATGGCATGCTGCAAATCTGCTGTTCAGGGTGGAAAAACGCAGCCAGGAGATGCAAGATTGCCGCGATGAACTGGGATGACATGCGGTTTCTGCTGGCGGTTGCGCAGGCGGGCAGCCTCAAGGCGGCAGCTCGTTCCCTTGGTGTGGACAAGACTACGGTGTCGCGGCGCCTGCGGGCGCTCGAAGCGGCGTTGGGACGCCAGGTGGTCGAGGTGCGCGGGCAGGGGCTGAACCTCACCGATTTCGGGCGCCGACTGCACCGCCATGCCGAGGTCATGCGGGACGAGATGCAGGCGGTGGATGCTCTGGCCGGGGCTGACACCGGCGGTGCCCTTGGAACGGTGCGCCTGACGGCGGTGCCCATGGTGATCAACCAAATCCTTGTGCCTGCACTCGACGACCTGCGCGCGACGGCGCCGGGACTGCGGCTGGAGCTGATTGCCGAGGCACGCGACCTCAGCCTCTTGCGCGGCGAGGCCGATATCGCCCTGCGTCTGGCGCGCCCAACAGAGGGCGGGCAAAGTGTGCTGGCGCGCAAGCTGGGCGATCTTGACTATGCTGCCTATGCTGTGCACGGCGCTGCAGGGGAAATGCCCTGGATCGGTTATGAGACGCGCATGTCCTACCTGCCTCAAGCGGCAGCTATCGCGCGGTCAGCCGCGGCCGAGGGAGCGACTGATATCTCGGTCAACGATGCCGAGACACTCTACCGGCTTGTGTGCGCCGGCCACGGCAAGACGCTGCTGCCCCGCATCGTCGGCGCTGCCGAGCCGCGTCTGGTCGAACTGCCGTACAGGCATGGCGCGCTGCCCAAGCGTGAACTTTGGCTGATGCTGCGTCGCGAATTGCGGGAACTGGAACGGGTCCGCCTCGTTGCGCAGTGGATCGAGCGGACCCTTGCTGTGCGGACCTCACAGGCCCAGCCGACGCGCCCGCCAGATCACCGCGACAATGGCGCCGATCCCTAGCAGGGCGGTTGCAAACATCAGCCACAAAAGCGGCATCGCCCCGGTTTCCGGCGTCAGCAATGTGCCCGCCAGCGCGCTCAGCGCCGCGCCCAGGCCCAGCATGATCGACCCGTTCAACCCCGAGGCGCTGCCCGCCAGATGCGGGCGCACTGACAGGGCCCCGGCGGTGGCATTGGGAATCGACATGCCGTTGCCGACGCCCACCAGTGTCATAAAGCCAAAGAACGTGTATTCGTTGCCGCCCCCCGCGAGCATGATCACCAGCGACAGGAAGATCCCCAGCGCGTTCATCAAGCTGCCCCCAAGGATCATCCGGTTGACCCCCACCCGGGTAGAAAACGCACCACTCAGGAAGTTTCCGGCAAAATACCCGATCGCGGGCGCGCCGAAAAACAGGCCCATGCGCCCCGGCTCCATCCCGAACACCTCGGTGCTGACAAAGGGCGCGCCGCCCAGATAGGCAAAAAATGCTCCCGAGGAAAACCCGCAGGCCAGCGAATAGCCCCAGAACCGGGGCGAGGTCAGCAGCGCGGGATACTCCCGAAACTGCTGTCCCAGCGTCTTGCCGCTTTTCAGCGCGGTTTCCCCGAAATCGAAGTAGGTTAGCGCCAGCGCCAGGCCACCCAGAGCAAACAGCAGCCAGAAATTCGCCTGCCAGCCAAAGATCTGGTCCAGCTGGCCGCCCACGGCCGGGCCGATCATCGGCACCACCGCCATGCCCATGGTCACCCAGCCAAGCATCGACGCCGCCTGATCCTGTTCGTACATGTCGCGTACGGCGGCGCGGCTCAGCACGATTCCGACCGCGATCACCGCCTGACACATGCGAAAGAACAGAAAGATCTCGGCCGTCGGCGCCACGATGCAGCCCAGCGTCGCCGCCATGAACAGGCCCAGCCCCCACAGGATCACCGGCCGCCGCCCGGCCTTGTCCGCCATCGGGCCGATCACGATCTGCATCGCCGCGTTCACCGCCAGGTAAAGCGCGACAGAGAGTTGCATCAGCCGATAGTCGGTTTCGAAATACTCGGTCATGTTCGGTAGGCTGGGCAGAAAGATATTCATCCCCAGCGCCGACAGGCCCGACAGCAGGATCAGCGTCACCAGCTTGGGCGGAGTCCGTTGAGAAGGGGCCGAAGTGAACTGCATGGTTTACATCTATGGCTGCCTCGTAGGGGAGTCCATGTCGGCCGATAGAGTTAAGGTGTTAATTAACAATTTTGCATTTAGCAAAACATGTCTTGCCAATAGTTTGCAAATTTGCCGAATAACGCTTTGGACAGACGCCCGGACACTCTATTGTCCGTACAAATTTCACAAGGGACAATCGCCATGAAAGACATCCTTTCCGAGCTGGAAACCCGCCGCGACGCCGCGCGGCTGGGGGGCGGGCAAAAGCGGATCGAAGCCCAGCACGCCCGTGGCAAACTGACGGCGCGCGAACGGATCGAACTCTTGCTGGACGAGGACAGTTTCGAAGAATTCGACATGTTCGTCAGCCACCGCTGCACCGATTTCGGGATGGAAAAACAAAAGCCTGCGGGCGATGGTGTGGTCACCGGCTGGGGCACGATCAACGGCCGCATGGTCTATGTCTTCTCCCAGGATTTCACCGTCTTCGGCGGCTCGCTCAGCGAAACCCATGCGCAGAAGATCTGCAAGATCATGGATATGGCGGTGCAGAACGGCGCGCCGGTGATCGGGCTGAACGACTCGGGCGGGGCGCGAATCCAGGAGGGCGTCGCCAGCCTCGCGGGCTATGCCGAGGTGTTCCAGCGCAACATCATGGCGAGCGGTGTGGTGCCGCAGATCAGCGTGATCATGGGCCCCTGCGCCGGCGGCGCGGTCTACAGCCCGGCGATGACCGACTTCATCTTCATGGTCAAGGACACGTCTTACATGTTCGTGACCGGCCCCGACGTGGTGAAAACAGTCACCAACGAGGTGGTCACCGCCGAAGAACTGGGCGGCGCATCGACACACACCCGCAAATCCAGCGTGGCTGACGGCGCCTTTGAAAACGATGTCGAGGCGCTGGCCGAGGTCCGCCGCCTGGTCGACCTCCTGCCGCTCAACAACCGCGAAAAACCGCCCGTCCGCCCCTTCTTCGACGAACCGGGCCGGATCGAGGCCAGCCTCGACACGCTGGTGCCGGAAAATGCCAACTCGCCCTATGACATGAAGGAACTGATCCTCAAGATCGCGGACGAGAGCGATTTCTACGAGATCCAGGCTGATTACGCCAAGAACATCATCACCGGTTTCATCCGGCTCGAAGGCCAGACCGTGGGTGTCGTGGCCAACCAGCCGATGGTTCTGGCCGGCTGTCTCGACATCGACAGCAGCCGCAAAGCCGCGCGCTTCGTGCGCTTCTGCGACTGTTTCGAAATCCCTATCCTGACCCTGGTCGACGTTCCGGGCTTCCTGCCAGGCACCAGCCAGGAATACGGTGGCGTCATCAAGCACGGCGCCAAGCTGCTGTTTGCCTATGGAGAGGCCACCGTGCCAAAGGTCACCGTGATCACCCGCAAGGCCTATGGCGGTGCTTACGACGTGATGGCGTCCAAGCATCTGCGCGGCGATTTCAACTATGCCTGGCCCACCGCCGAGATCGCGGTGATGGGTGCCAAAGGCGCGACCGAGATCATCCACCGCGCCGACCTGGGCGATGCCGAAAAGATCGCGGCCCATACCAAGGACTATGAAAACCGCTTCGCCAACCCCTTCGTGGCCGCCGAAAAGGGCTTCATCGACGAGGTGATCCAGCCGCGCAGCACCCGCAAACGCGTCAGCCGCGCCTTTGCCTCGCTGCGCAATAAGAAGCTCGAGAATCCGTGGAAGAAGCACGACAACATCCCGCTGTGATCCTGGAGGGTGGGCAGTTTGCCCACCCCAACCCGAAAGGTGGGCAAACTGCCCACCCTACGGAACCCGCGCCTGAATGACTTGCCGAAGACGCCTGACGTGCTTTCGCTCTGGGAGGAGGTTGAACATGGACAAGACCCACGCCGGTGGATGCCTGTGCGGCGCGCTTCGCTACGAAGTGAGCACGCCGCCGCTGCGCCTGACGTGGTGTACCTGCCGTTTCTGCCAGAAGATGACGGGGACACCGATGAACGCGCTGGCCGGCTTCACCCGCAGCGCACTTCGCCTCGTGCAGGGGACGCCCGCCATCTATACCCATGTCTCCGAAGGCAGCGGCAAGGCGATCCACCTGAACTCCTGCCCGACCTGTTCCACCACCGTGTTTCTGGAGCTGGAGCGGTTCCCCGATTTCCTGGGCGTAATGACCGGCACGCTCGACAATCCCGACTGGTTCGACCGGACGCCCGACAACGCCAAGTACATCTTCACCGAATGCGCGCAAAAGGGGACGCTGGTGCAGGCCGGTTTCCCGGTCTACGCCCAGCACGCAACCGATCTCGAAGGCAACCCGCAAACCCCGGCGGTGTATGACCATCATCATCTGGTGCACCCATGACTCAACTTTGGAAAAATCAGGCCTTCACCGTCTCCCATGCCGACAATTCCGCCTTCGTCGGGCAGGGGCTGCGCGCCTTCTTCGAATACCGCGACCTGGGCATCAACGACGCCACCAAGGGCAAGTTCGGCGCCCATGTGATCCGCGCGGTGCCGGGCATGGAAAGCCCCGGCGCCTGGCACAGCCACGAGCTCGACTTCCAGATGGTTTATGTCACCAAGGGCTGGGTTGTCTTCGAATACGAAGGCCAGGGCGAGCATATCCTGCGGGCCGGGTCCTGCGTCTTGCAACCGCCGGGCATCAAGCACCGCGAGGTCCGGCATTCCGACGATATGGAACTGATCGAGATCATCTCTCCGGCTCAATTTGACACAAAGGACGAATCAGCCCCATGATCCGCGCCAGCCGACATGGAACAGCGCACGCCACGCGCGTCGCGCAAGCAACCCCGGCCGGAGGAGCCCGCTTTGCGTGGGGTCGGGGTTGCATCTATGTCCTGGCATCTCTCGCCATTCTTGCCCTGCCGGTCCGTGCCCAGGCGCTCTTGCCGGTGCCCTCGGGCCAGCCGGTCGAACTGGTCGATGTCCTGCTCGACAACAACCCGGGCGAGCTCTGGGTGCGGTTCCGCTTCCTGGCCCCCAGGATCGGCGATCTTGCAGGGCAGATCGGCTATGACGTGGCCGCCATCGACATGGCCCATCTGTGCCAGATCCTGGCCGTTCCCTATGTCGAAACCCGGGGCATCACACCGGCGCGGGTGGTGATCTCGATGTCGGACCGCCCGATCGAGTTCGGCACATCGCAACCCGGCGCCACACAGTATTTTGAGGCCTATCGCCTCCAGGACTCTCGCTGTATCTGGGAGGAGTTTTGACGATGCCACAACATGTTGCGGGTCAATCTTCACACCAGCGGAGTTTTGCGACTTTGGAGTCACAGGCCATGAACTTACCCTATTCCGGATGTATTTCCGGCCCGAATTCAACTATCCTCTGGCACGGTTGCCAAGGCGCAACCAACCCCAAAAGGGTGAGGCAGTCAGGAGCAACGACTCCTGTAGGTTTCAGTAATGTCAGTAGGAGAAACAGATGTCGAAATGCATCAAGTTCGTGGCAATGGTCGCCTTTGTCGGTGCCGTGGCTGCGTGTGACAACTCGCCGAAAGAAGAAATCGTCATCATCGAGCCCATCTCGACCGAGCCGACCTTCACAGGCAAATACAAGTAAGCTTTCTGCGGAGTCGGCTTACGGGCCGGTTCCGCACCCCGTGGTCCGCTCTATCCGGGAGGGCGCGCCATGTTGAAACATCGCGGTTTTCCCAGCCGCATGCCCGGCTCTGATCACCAGTTCACGATTCGCCGCGCCAACCCCAAGGGTGTGACGCCGCTCATCCGGCGTGAA
Organism: Ruegeria marisflavi; assembly: GCF_025673445.1. NCBI lineage: Bacteria > Pseudomonadati > Pseudomonadota > Alphaproteobacteria > Rhodobacterales > Roseobacteraceae > Ruegeria > Ruegeria marisflavi. The sequence goes on along the minus strand of NZ_JAOVQN010000015.1, from coordinate 15,366 downwards.
CGCTACCGCGACCGCAAAGCGGTGGACAGGCGCGCGGACGAGCTGTTTATGCAGGCCTTGTGGGAGCAGTTCGGCGACCAACCGTTCGAGCGCGGTAACCTCGACGCGGGCAGGCTCAGCTGGCTGTTCGGCCGCGAAGTTCTGGCCGCCGAAGAGCCGTTCGATCCGGAAAGCTACGAGGCGCTTCTGGTCATCGACGTTGCCGCGGCGCGTTTGTCGTTCCCCGAGGCGTTCAGGGACGGCTATTGATGATCCTGTTCGGCGATCATATGGCTCGCCCCGGTGCGTCCGGGCACGCCCTGTCCGAGGGGGAACAGAGCGCGCCGCCGCACTCAGAAGTTCAGCTGTACCGCAAGCTGAACCCGGTCGCCTTCAAAGCTGGCGCCCGTCGAGGTGGTCCGTTCGCCGAAGATGTATTCCGCCCCCAGCGTCAGATTGTCGGTGGGTTTGTAGAAGGCGTTGAGGTGGATGGTCTCAAGCTCGGTGAAATCGAGCGTGCCGGTGGATGTGGGCAGGTCGTATTCCTCGCTGCCATAGGCAATGCCAAAGTTCCACTTCTCGCCGACATCTTGCCGGAATTCCAGTGTGTAGCCGTCGACATCGTTGGCAACACCGCCAACTGCCGCCGCGCCGCGGCCGATCAGCAGCGGACCCAGCGCCTCGCCGGTGGCAAAGGTCGCCTGGAACAGGCCGCCGTGCCAGGGGCGCAGCGCGCCCGACACGGTCAGGCCGGTCTGGTCGACATCCGTCCCGCCCGAGATGACAGTGCCCACCAGACCTGCGATGCGGGCCGAGAAAAGGTCGTCATTGTATTCCAGCGCGGCAGTAACGACCGGATCGTTGGATGGGGCACTGTTTTCCTCGATCGAGGTGCTGAATACGGCTTTACCGAAGGCGTGAGTGTAGCGCACCTGCGGCACCCGGGCAAAGGATATGCCGACCGGTCCGTTGAACTCGACAGTGGTCGGGTATTGACCGATGGGCATGAAGTTGGTCCAGCTCTGACCAATCAGCCAGTGATCGCCGATGCGGATATTGGCATGGCGCAGGCGCAGCTCCGACCGGCCGCCCGAGGCGAAGAGATCGAACTCCAGCTGCCCGCCCAGGGTGCCGATGTCGGTTTCCGTCCTGGTGCGGATGCCCAGGCGCGACTGGCGCACGGTGGCGCCAAAGGTGCCGTCGGTAGCATTCGCCGGTTCGCCGATATTGTTCACAAAGGCGGTGTCACCCTGAACAAAGTCAAAGTCGTAAAAGAAATCGGCCTTGGCATAACCATAGATGTCGATCGCAGTGCGCCCGATATGCAGATCGCCGCTTGCGGCGGCGGCGCGTCCGGCCTCCAGCGCCTCGACCCGGGCGCGCAGCGCGTCCAGCTCGGCCTGTGTGCCGGTCTCCCCGGCCATCGCGGTGCCTGCGGCCCCCAGCGCGGTCATCAGCGCCAGCGCCGAAATCGGGTGATGTCTCCTTACCATTTGCTCCCATCTCCTTCTGTGTATGGCCGAACCTTGGGTTTCACGCGGTTCCGGTCCGAGCAAATGACAAGCAGGCGACTGAGCGTGATCGAAACTTCTCTCGTACGTGTGCCCGCGCGAGTTGGGTTTTTGGCGGGCGCTCCCATGCGGGGGCTATCTGATAGTTTCAGCCTGGAAAATATGACCACGAACCTGTGTGCGCTTTGTGTGAACCTGGTCGCCCGCATGGCGGCCCGGCTCGCGCGTAACACTGATGTGAAGACCATCCCGCAGGCGCGGGCGGTGGTACGGCTCGGCATGTTCCTGCCTGAGCCGCCGCGAGCCCGGCAGAATCCAGCTCAATTCCGGAGCTGCACACAACCGGGCTTGGCCACGCGTCGCGTTTGCGCCAGCGTGCGGGGTGTGGCCGGCTCCGAACTGCCTGCGTCGGTTGCAAGCCTACTATTCCGTACCCCTTCACTAAGCGGGCGGTTCGAATCCCCAAGTATCGAACCGCCCGCCTTTTTCCCTGTTGCGCTTCGAGGCGGATCGGCGGAAATCCCCCAGCGTAAGCAACAAGTTGCGCAACTTCGGCCGGTGCGCTGGATTGGCTTGCGCGCACCTGCTCTGCGGGTAGAGGATCGGCCCGAAAAATCGGACCAAACCGAAGGATGGGCAGGATGCACAAATCAAAACTCATTGCTGGCCTGGCGCTGTGCGCCGGTCTTGCCGCTTGTGGCGAAACTCAAACCGAACAGGCGCTTTATGGCGGTAGTGCGGGGTTGCTCACCTCGCTTGTCGTCGATGGCAACCCCGTCGTCGGCGCCGCTGCGGGCGCCGCAGGCAACCTTCTCTATTGCAAGGTGCAAAACACCTGCAACTGATGCCGTAATCATCACCCGGGCCGCATTCGGCCCGACCGCATTCGCGTGGAACGCCGCACCTGACCAAATGGTCCGGGGCGGCGTTTTGCGTTCCGACCTTTCCAAGACAGAGGACATCGCATGTTCAACAAGATCCTGATCGCCAACCGGGGCGAGATCGCCTGCCGGGTCATCAAGACGGCGCGCAAGATGGGTATTTCCACCGTTGCCATCTATTCGGATGCCGACAAGCAGGCGCTGCATGTGCAGATGGCGGACGAGGCGGTGCATATCGGCCCGCCGCCCGCCAACCAGTCCTATATCGTCATCGACAAGGTGATGGCCGCCATCAAGGCGACCGGTGCCCAGGCGGTGCATCCGGGCTATGGCTTCCTTTCCGAGAACTCGAAATTCGCCGAGGCGCTGGATGCCGCTGGTGTCATCTTTGTCGGCCCTCCCAAAGGCGCGATCGAGGCGATGGGCGACAAGATCACCTCGAAGAAGATCGCACAAGAGGCGGGCGTATCCACCGTCCCGGGCTACATGGGCCTGATCGCCGATGCCGACGAGGCGGTGAAGATCTCGAACGAGATCGGCTACCCGGTGATGATCAAGGCCTCCGCCGGGGGCGGCGGCAAAGGCATGCGGATCGCGTGGAACGATCAGGAGGCGCGCGAAGGCTTCCAAAGTTCCAAGAACGAGGCGGCGAACTCCTTTGGCGATGACCGGATCTTCATCGAGAAATTCGTCACCCAACCGCGCCATATCGAGATTCAGGTGCTGTGCGACAGCCATGGCAACGGCATCTATCTGGGCGAGCGTGAATGCTCGATCCAGCGGCGCAACCAGAAGGTCGTCGAAGAGGCGCCCAGCCCGTTCCTCGACGAAGCCACCCGCCGCGCCATGGGCGAACAGGCCGTGGCATTGGCCAAGGCGGTGGGCTATGCCAGCGCGGGCACCGTCGAGTTCATCGTCGACGGGCAGAAGAACTTCTACTTCCTCGAAATGAACACCCGCCTTCAGGTGGAACACCCGGTGACCGAGCTGATCACCGGCGTCGATTTGGTGGAGCAGATGATCCGCGTGGCGGCGGGCGAGCCGCTCAGCATCACCCAGGACGATGTGAAACTCACCGGCTGGGCCATCGAGAACCGGCTTTACGCCGAGGATCCCTATCGCGGCTTCCTGCCCTCAATCGGTCGTCTGACCCGCTATCGCCCGCCAGCGGAGACCGCCGCTGGCCCGATGCTGGTCAATGGCAAATGGCAGGGTGACGCGCCCACGGGCGAGGCGGCGGTGCGCAACGATACCGGTGTCTACGAGGGCGGCGAGATCAGCATGTACTACGATCCGATGATCGCCAAGCTCTGCACCTGGGCACCGACCCGTGCCGCCGCGATCGAGGCGATGCGCATCGCGCTCGACAGTTTCGAGGTCGAGGGCATCGGCCATAACCTGCCCTTCCTCAGCGCGGTGATGGATCACCCGAAATTCATCTCGGGCGACATGACCACCGCCTTTATCGCCGAGGAATATCCCGAAGGCTTCGAAGGCGTGACGCTGCCTGAAACCGACCTGCGCCGCGTGGCCGCCGCCGCCGCCGCGATGCATCGCGTGGCCGAGATCCGGCGCACCCGTGTCTCGGGTCGGATGGACAACCACGAGCGCCGTGTCGGCACCGAATGGGTTGTCAGCATGCAAGGTGTCGAGTTCCCTGTGCATATCGACGCCGACCACGATGGCTCCACCGTCACGTTCCAGGGCGGCGGCGCGATGCGGGTCACCAGTGACTGGACCCCGGGTGACCAACTGGCCAAGCTCAACGTCGACGGCGCACCGCTGGTGCTCAAGGCGGGCAAGATCTCGGGTGGGTTCCGCATCCGTACCCGGGGCGCCGATCTCAAGGTCCATGTGCGCACCCCGCGTCAGGCGGAACTGGCGCGTCTGATGCCCGAGAAGCTGCCGCCCGACACCTCGAAACTGCTGCTCTGCCCGATGCCCGGCCTGATCGTGAAGGTCGACGTCGAAGTGGGCCAGGAAGTTCAGGAAGGCCAGGCGCTCTGCACCGTCGAGGCGATGAAGATGGAAAACATCCTGCGCGCCGAGAAAAAGGGCGTGGTCGCCAAGATCAACGCGGGCGCCGGCGACAACCTTGCCGTCGACGACGTGATCATGGAGTTCGAATAACTCCATGACCGGGGCACGCCCATATCCTCGCGGTCTCTGGCGCCCTGCGGCGCTGGCCCTTCTGGGGCTGGCGGCCTGTGCGCTCGACCGCGAGGCCGAGGTGCGTGCCCAGCTCGGCGGCTGGATGCCGCTGGGCGATACGCTCTATTTCGAGTCCAAGCTGGAATGCACTGCCGGGGTCTTCGCCACCCAGGCCGACTTTCTCCAGGGCAAGGTGCGGACCGTTTCGACCCTGCAGGACGGTCTGGCCGCCCTGTCGAAAGAGGCCATCGTCGCCTTCGAGCTCGAGGGGCAGACCCCCGATCAGGTTTCGCAAGCGGTGATGTCGGCGGACCTGCCCAAGGGGCTGGGTGTCCTCTCCTCGGGTCTCAGCGCCCGGGCCTGCATGGATGAGGACACAAAATCGGCATATCTGGGCGCCCTTAAATCGACCGCCGCGCTGCTGGTTTTTGCTCCGGAAAACAACGCGCTGGTGATCCTCGACCGGGATCGGCAGCAAGTCTTCTTTGCCCGGGGGGATGTGTGATGACCGCCCGCGCGTCTCAGTTCAGCCCGCGCCGCTCGCGCACTTCCTGCTCGCGGGTCGGCATTTTGTCGATGGTGCGGGTCAGTTCGCGCACGCTCCAGGGCGTGGGCTTGCGCAGCTTCACGCCGCCGTCCTTGTCGATCACCACCAGCGCAAATCCGCGCGGGCGCAGTTTTTGCCGTAATGGTGCACGCGCCGACGGGTCGGTATCGGTCAGCACCACGACATCGCGCTCCTCCAGCATCATCAGCCCGTCGCGCAGCATTTCCATCTGCTGGTGGAACCGCGGATCCGCATCGGTATCGGCAAACACGACGATGGGCCGCTTTATCCATAAAAATTCGCTCAAATCGCTGTCACCGGCAGGCCGGATGAGGTCCTGCTCGGCAGGTTGCGCGGCATCTGCGGCCCAACCCGACACCGGAAGTAAGGCAAAGAAAACAAGGGCGAATAGTCGTTTCATGCGGTCTCCTGTCCCGTTCAATATAAACGTGGGCGGGGCGATTGCGACCGTCCAGATGCGCGGGGGCCGCAAAAAGTTTAACGTTAATCGCTTCGTCAGGGGTTCGGCATGACTGTCATCGCATTCCCCAACCCGCGACCGGCCCGTCTGGCCGGCCAGAAAGGCGAAGCCATGGACGTCATCCTGCATCTCGGCGCGCACCGCTGCGCGACCACCACTTTTCAGCATTACATGCGCCAGAACGCCGCGCGTCTGGCCCGCGATGGCACCGGCTTCTGGGGGCCGCACCGCACCCGCGCGGGCCTGTTTCGCGGCATCCTGCCCGGACCATCCATCGCCACCGGCCGCGACCCGCGCCGCCGCGCCGTGGGCCGGGTCCGCCTGAACCTGACGCGCAGCGCGCTTTCGGGCACCCGGCGGCTCTTGGTCAGCGAAGAGAACATGCTGGGCTCCATGCGCGAGAACCTGCGACAGGCCGCGCTCTATCCCTCGGCAGGCGAGCGGCTGGCGCGCTATGGCCAGGCCTTTGACGGGCAGGTCACCGACGTGCTGCTCAACATCCGGTCTCAGGATCTGTGGTGGGCCTCGGCGCTGGGTTATGGTCTGGCGCGCGGCTTCGGCCTGCCGTCGCAGGTGGCGCTGGACTGGATCGCGCGCAACCCGCGCGGCTGGCGCGACGTGATCACCGATGTCGCCTGCGCCCTGCCGGGCGCGCGCATCTGGGTCTTGCCGTTCGAGATCTTTGCAGGCCGCCCCGAGGCGCAGCTGGCCACCGTCACCGGCCGCCCGGCGCCGCGCGAACACAGCCGCGAGCGCCTGAACCCCACGCCGGACCTGACCGTGCTGCGCGGCCTGCTGCCTCCCGCTCTGGCGGCGCAACTGCCCAAGAGCGAGGGGCGCTGGACCCCTTTCACCCCGGATCAGGCCGCCGCTCTGCGCGAGGCCTATACCGACGACCTGATGTGGTTGGCCGCCGGGGCTGATGGCCTGGCCTGGCTGGTCGACGATCTGAACAAGAAATCGGCGGGGCAAACCCCGCCAACCCCCGATTTGACAAGAGGAAAACGCAATGACCAAGACCGACGATTGGCGGGCGCTGGCTGAGAAAGAGCTGCGCGGACGCCCCGTTGACGACCTGACCTGGAATACGCTCGAAGGCATCGGGGTCAAGCCGCTCTATACCGCCGAAGACACCGCGGACCTGCCGCACATGGCCTCGCTGCCGGGCTTTGCCCCGTTCACCCGCGGCGTCAAGGCGACCATGTATGCAGGCCGCCCCTGGACCATCCGGCAATATGCCGGCTTCTCCACCGCCGAGGAATCGAACGCCTTTTACCGCCGCAACCTGGCCGCCGGTCAGCAGGGCGTCTCGGTCGCCTTCGACCTCGCCACCCATCGCGGCTATGACAGCGATCACCCCCGCGTGGTGGGCGATGTGGGCAAGGCTGGTGTCGCCATCGACAGCGTCGAGGACATGAAGATCCTGTTCGACGGCATCCCGCTCGACAAGGTGTCGGTCTCGATGACCATGAACGGCGCGGTGATCCCGATCCTGGCCAGTTTCATCGTCGCGGGCGAGGAGCAGGGCCATGACAGATCGGTTCTGTCGGGGACCATCCAGAACGACATCCTGAAAGAGTTCATGGTCCGCAACACCTATATCTATCCGCCTGAACCCTCGATGCGGATCATCTCGGACATCATCGGCTATACCTCCGACCACATGCCGAAATTCAACTCGATCTCGATCTCGGGCTATCACATGCAAGAGGCCGGGGCAAACCTTGTGCAGGAACTGGCCTATACCTTGGCCGACGGCCGCGAATACGTGCGCGCCGCCATCGAGGCGGGCATGGACGTGGACAAGTTCGCAGGACGCCTGTCGTTCTTCTTCGCCATCGGCATGAACTTCTTTATGGAAATCGCCAAGCTGCGCGCCGCGCGCACGCTCTGGCATCGCATCATGACCGAGTTCGGCGCCAAATCCGAACGCTCCAAGATGCTGCGCACCCATTGCCAGACTTCGGGTGTATCGTTGCAAGAGCAGGATCCCTATAACAACGTGATCCGCACGGCGTACGAAGCGATGAGCGCGGTTCTGGGCGGCACCCAGTCGCTGCATACCAACGCGCTGGACGAGGCCATCGCGCTGCCCACCGATTTCTCGGCCCGCATCGCGCGCAACACCCAGCTGGTGCTGCAGGAGGAAACCGGCGTGACCAAGGTGGTCGACCCGCTGGCGGGCTCTTACTATGTCGAGAGCCTGACCAACGACCTGATCGAAAAGGCCTGGGCGCTGATCCAGGAGGTCGAGGAGATGGGGGGCATGACCAAGGCCGTGGCCAGCGGTATGCCCAAGCTCCGCATCGAGGAAAGCGCCGCCCGCCGCCAGGCGATGATCGACCGCGGCGAAGAGGTGATCGTGGGTGTCAACAAGTACCGCAAGGACCGCGAAGACCCGATCGACATTCTCGACGTCGACAACATGGCGGTGCGCGACGCCCAGATCGCCCGGCTGGAGCGCATCCGCAGCAGCCGCGACGAGGCGGCCTGCGCTGCCGCGCTGGAAGAGATCACCCGCCGCGCAAAAGAGGGCGGCAACCTGCTCGAGGCCGCCGTCGAGGCGGCCCGCGCCCGGGCATCCGTAGGAGAGATCAGCATGGCGATGGAAAAGGAATTCGGCCGCCACCGCGCCGAGGTGAAAACGCTTGCGGGCGTGTATGGGGCCGCCTACGAAGGCGATGAAGGCTTTGCCGCCATCCAGCGCGATGTCGAGGCATTCGCCGAGGCCGAAGGCCGCCGTCCGCGCATGTTGGTCGTCAAGATGGGTCAGGACGGCCATGACCGGGGCGCCAAGGTAATCGCAACCGCATTCGCCGATATCGGCTTCGACGTCGACGTGGGCCCGCTGTTCCAGACGCCGGCCGAGGCGGCGCAGGACGCCATCGACAACGACGTGCACGTGGTTGGCATTTCCAGCCAGGCGGCGGGCCACAAGACGCTGGCGCCGCAACTGGTCGAAGAGCTGAAGAAGGCGGGTGCCGAGGATATCATCGTGATCTGCGGCGGGGTGATCCCGCAGCAGGACTACCAGTTCCTCTACGACAAGGGCGTCAAGGCGATCTTCGGCCCTGGTACCAACATCCCTGAGGCGGCGCGGGATATCCTGAAACTGGTGCGCAGCTAAGGTTATTGAGGGCAGGGAGCGCTCCCGCGCCCGCGGGTGCCTGCCCTGCGGGCAACCCCGCTGGCGGCCTTGGGCCGGGCAGCCGGCTTTGCCGGCTGCGGCATCGCGCGCCAGCGCGATGCCATGCCCAACGGGCGCGGCCATGCCTCTGGCATGGCTGGCGCCGGGCGGGAGTACCTGTGGCCTGGGAAAGTTCGGGCGATCCCCGCCAGATGACCGCCACACGGGCCGGACCCGTCTTGGCAAAACGCGCGCTCGGTGATTGAGTGGAGCCATGCTGCGATCCAGACGTTCCACGATCATTGTCGGCATGGCCGCGGGCCTCCTCTGGGCGATTGTCCTGGTGGGCGGTCCGCAATGGGCCGGCTTACCCTATCTGCCCGCGACACTTGCCTTGCCCGGGGCTTTCCTTGCACCGGGCCTGGTTCTGGCCCTGATGATCGGGCGGCTGGCGCAGCGGCGGTTTTTCGACGATGCGATCATTGACGGGCAGCCCTTTGCACCCGGTTCAGCGGCGGATATAGACCAGCGGGTGCTGGTCAACTCCGTCGAACAGCTGGTACTGGCGCTGGCGATCTGGCCCTTTGCCGCGATGACCCTGGGGGGCGCGGTGACCATCGCCCTGGGTCTCGGCTTTGCGCTGATGCGGCTCCTGTTCTGGCTTGGCTACCATCTGTCGCCACCGCTCCGAGCGCTGGGCTTTGCTGGAACCTTCTATCCCAGCGTGCTGGCTGGCCTCTGGTCGCTGGTGGCCTGGCTGGTCTAGGGGCAGGGGGCTGTCTGCCCCCTCTTGCCCCTGCGGGGCAATTCACCCCCGAGAGTATTTCCGACCAGAAAGAAGCGCAAAAACCGGCAGACGGCTTGCACCCGGCCCGCGATTGCCGTTTCTGGGGGGCGTGAAACCTGGGGGAGGAGCGGATGGAACTGGATCATTTCGCGGTGGCGGGCGCGACGCTGGAGGAGGCCGCCGTCCATGTCGAAGAGGCGTTGGGGGTGGCGATGCAGCCCGGCGGGCGGCACGCGCGCTTTGGCACCTGGAACCGGCTTCTGGGCCTGGCGGACGGTCTCTATCTGGAGGCGATCGCCATCGACCCGGACGCGCCGCCTCCGGACCGGCCCCGCTGGTTCAACCTCGACCGTTTTCAGGGCGCGCCGCGGCTGACCAACTGGATCTGCCAGGTGCCCGACCTTGACGCGGCGCTGGCCGGGTTGCCGCAGGGGGCGGGCGCGCCGGTGGATCTGGAGCGCGGCGCGCTCCGATGGCGCATGGCGGTGCCCGCAACCGGTATCCTGCCCTATGACGACCGCTTCCCGGCGCTGATCCAGTGGCAAGGGGCGCTGCATCCGGCGGCGATGCTGGCACCCTCGGGCTGTGCGCTGGAACGGCTGATCGTCACCCATCCGCAGGCCGAAGACCTGGCGGCGCTCTGCGGGCCGCTGCAACGGGTGGTGTTCGAACCGGGGGCATCGGGCCTCAGGGCCGAGATCAGGACGCCGCACGGGCTGAGGCATCTCGAATGACCATCCGTCCCGCGACCGTGGCGGACGCCGCAGTGATCGCCGCGATCGCCAACCACTATGTGCGCGACACGCTTGTGACCTTCACTACCGATTTGCGCGCGCCCGACAGCGTCGCCACCGATATCGCCGCCCGTGCGCCTGCCTATCTGGTGGCCGAGGCCGAGGGCCGGGTCAAAGGCTTTGCCACCTATGGTGTGTTCCGGACCGGCCCCGGCTATGCCCACACCCGCGAGCATACCATCGTGCTGGACCCCGCCGCACGCGGGCGCGGGCTGGGCAGGGCGCTGATGGAGGCGCTAGAGCGGACAGCCCGCGAGGCAGGTGTGCATGTCCTGGTGGGCGGTGTCTCGGGCGCCAATCCCGAAGGCTTGGCCTTTCACGCGGTCATGGGGTATCGCGAGGTGGGGCGCATGCCGCAGGTCGGCCGCAAGGCCGGGCAATGGCTCGATCTTGTGCTGGTGCAGAAAATTCTGCCCGCCAGCGGCACCGTGCCCCCTGACACCGGCGGTTACACGGGGTAGGTTGAGCGCATGTCACTCTGGACCCGCATCACCGAGGCGCTGAGCGCGCTGACCCAGGGCGAAAGCCTGAGCGCCGTTTTCGAACGCCTGCGCACGCCGCCCGAGAAATCCGTGGCCTTTGCCATCGCCGTCATCGCGCTGGGCGCCAAGATGGCCAAGGCCGACGGCCAGGTCACCCGCGACGAGGTCACCGCCTTTCGCGAGGTATTCCAGATCGCCCGCGATGACGAGGCCGGCGCCGCGCGCGTCTTCAACATGGCCCGGACCGATGTCGCCGGGTACCAGGATTACGCCCGCAAGATCAAAGGCATGTTCGCCGAGGACAGCACCGTGCTCTGCGACCTGATGGAGGGGCTGTTTCACATCGCCCTGGCCGACGGGTTCTATCACCCGGGCGAAAACGAGTTTCTCGAGGATGTCGCCCGCATATTCGGCCAGACCGACCAGCAGTTCAGCGCGCTCCGGGCGCGCTTTGTGCCGGACGCACCCAAGGACCCCTATACCGTGCTGGGCGTGTCCCGCGACATGCCGATGGACGAGATCCGCAAGGTCTGGCGGCAGCTGGTGCGCGACACCCATCCCGACGCGATGATGGCGCGCGGCGTGCCCGAAGAGGCGATCCGCCTGGCCGAGAAGAAGATGATCGACATCAACCGTGCCTGGGACGAGATCAAGGGCGCGAGGGTCTAGGGCGATGCGGCTGGCCACCTGGAATGTCGAGTGGTTTGCCAACCTGTTCGATCGCAACGATAAACTGCTGGTGGACGACGAATGGTCGGGTCGCCACGACGTGACCCGCGCCCAGCAGATCGAGGCCATCGCCAAGGTGCTCACCGCGCTCGATGCCGACGCGGTGCTGATCGTTGAGGCGCCCAATACCGGGCGCACCCAGGACAGCGTGCGGGCGCTGACCGGTTTTGCACGCGCCTTCGACCTGCGCACCAGCGCCGCCGTTATGGGGTTCGCCAACGAGACCCACCAGGAACTGGCGCTGCTCTATGATCCGGCCAGGCTGACGGCGGTACACGATCCGCAGGGCGAAGAGACCGGCAAGCGCGGCAGCGCCACGCCGCCTCGCTTCGACGGCACCTACCGGATCGACCTCGATATCGACGCGACCGAGGATCTGGTGCGCTTCTCCAAACCGCCGCTCGAACTAGCCATCACCACCGCCACTGGCAACCGCTTTCGCCTGATCGGGGCGCATCTGAAATCCAAGGCGCCGCACGGCGCCGAAACCCGCGACGAGGCGATCCGCATCTCGATCCTGAACCGGCGCAAGCAGCTGGCCCAGGCGATCTGGCTGCGCGAACGGGTCGAGGCGCATCTGGCCCAGGGCGAGGATGTCATCCTGCTGGGGGATCTGAACGACGGGCCGGGGCTTGACGAGTTCGAACATCTCTTCGGCCGCTCCTCGGTCGAGATCCTGCTCGACGCCGGGCTCTTTGACCCCAACGCCGACAAGGCGCGGCAGGTACGGCCCGGCGCGCTGCCCAGTACCGCGCGCTTTCAGTTACCCGGCGACGGGCGCTATCTTTCGGCGCTGCTCGATTACATCATGATCAGCAAGGGCCTGATGCCCCACCGCCCCGCCTGGCGCATCTGGCACCCGTTCGAGGATGCCGAATGCTGGCGGATCGAAGAGTTGCGCGACGCGCTGCTGACCGCATCGGACCATTTCCCGGTGGCGCTGGATATCGACATCTGAGCTTTGAAATCCCGCGCACCAATGCCTATCTTGGGCCTATGAGACCGCTCCTTGCCCTCGCCCTGACCCTGGGCCTGACCGTCCCGCTCTCCGCCACCGCGCAGGAGAAGGACGAAGGCCGCTCGCTGATGGAACGCGGCGCGGAACTGTTCCTCAAGGGTCTGCAACAGGAAATGGAACCGGCGCTACGGGACCTGCGCGACATGGCCGGCACCGTCGGCCCCTCGGTCCTGAGTTTCCTCGAACAGATGGGCCCGGCCATCGCCGACCTTGCCGACCGGGTCGAGGACTGGTCCGTCTACGAGATGCCCGAGATGCTGCCCAATGGCGACATCCTCATCCGCCGCAAACCGCCTGTGCCCGAAGCACAACCGGAGCAGCCGGATGAACCTGCGGACCCGACCCCGCCGGGGATGACGGACATCTAACCCAGTATCGGCTAAAACGGACGCTTGCCAAACAGTGTGTCGGTGACTGTTCTGCGGGACAAAGCCGTGTCCGGAAAATCGCAAAAGCCGTGTCCGAAATCCGGACACTAACCTTGTAAGAGAACCACTAAGTAAACCAGTAAAGGAGGAGGAGGGCGCGCAAGTGCGCGCGGATATCTCTGATCAGTTTTTTGGGGAGTTGCTCCAGGCGCTGGGCCTCGACCCTGCCGCCCTGCCCGGCTGGTGGCAGGGCTGGCCGCCCGGGCAACACGTCCAGCGCTGGCGTGACGCGTTGGGCCTCACCGAGGCAGAGATCGTCGCCATTGCCCAGGCCACCCGCCAGGACCACCCGGAACCGCCCGATGGGCCGAAGGCGCTCGACCGTGCCATGCAGCGCGCCGCTCAGCGCAAGGCGGACAACGCCAGCAGGAAACGCCGACGAGGGAAACCCGGCTCGGTTCTGGCGCCAGCGGCAACGCCCAGCGCCGACGTGCCGGCCTTCTATGCGGCCTGGATGAACTCGGACAGCCACCTGCCGGCCTGCGCCATCAGCAGTTCCATGCGCAACGCCATGCTCTCCCGCGGACTCGTGACCCCGGACCGGATGCGGGAACGCGGGGTGCTGTGAATGGCCAATATCGAGGGGCAAAAACCATGAGCGTTCAGAGACGGATCAACCGCAGGGGCAGCACAAGGATCAAACGCGCGCTGGGCGTGCAGGCAGCGCTGGAATGGGCCTTCCGGATCGAGAAGGCGCAGCTCGAGTTGCCGCTGCCACAGGACGCAAACGAAGAAGGCTTCGGCTTTGGCCTCGAATATGTCCTGCTGCAACGCGCGGCGCTGGGCTGCAAGATCGACGGCGGTCAGCACAAGATCGGCACATACACCCACGAGGATGCCGAGGTGATCGCGGCAACCGTGGCCGGGATGCCGGACGGCTTAAGCGGCAAGCGCATGGCGATCCGCGTGGCGGAGCTGGCGCGGGCAGGACTTACGCCCGACTGGATGCCAGGGGCTGTCCCGTGCTGCGTCCCGGTGGAGGTGAAGCGCAATCAGCATGGGGAGCGGGCGACAACGGTCGTCGTCGGGACCGAGCGCGTTCTCTCTCGCGGCAAGTGGCGCACGGTGGATGTGCTGGCTTGCCCTGTCACATACGTTCCGCATCCGCAGCAGATCGAGGCCGTCCGGCGTGCCTACGAGGATTGGTGGCAGGCGCTGGGCTGGATCCGGGATGGGCTCGTCGACGGGGGAATGCTTCGCACGGTCGAGGTGACGGAGGTGATGCCGAAGGTAAGGCCGTGGAGCCACAGGTGATGGGAGAAAAGCGGGACCTTTGAGACATTAGAACTCGGAAATCCAATGTCCCCTTCTCTGCCAAGGCAGCGCAAAGTGACTTCAAGTCGTCCTTTGTGTAACCTGCGCCAAAAGTTGGAAAGGGAACCTGATATGGACATCTCTGGGGCGGTAGCTTTTGTCACGGGTGGTAGCGGTGGACTTGGCTCCCGCATCTGTACCCTCCTCGCCAACGAAGGTGTACGTGTCGCGATAGGCTATCATCAAGGCAAAGACCGGGCCGAAGACGTGAGGGAGCGCATTGAGGATGCTGGTGGAACAGCGCTCACCATCCAAGTGAACCAAACTGACCCCGTTTCAATCGAAAATGCCATATCTAAAGTCGTCGCTGATCTGGGATCGCTGGACATTCTCGTAAACAACGCAGCAATTGCTTCAGGTGGGCACTCGATTGAACTCGGTGATCTCGATGCATTCACCCCGGAAATCTGGGACGAAATGATGACAGTGAATGTGAAGGGGCCCTATCTTGTCGCCCGTGCTGCCGCGGCTCACCTGCGTGCCTCGAAGTGGGGCCGCGTGGTGAATATTGGTTCTACGCTCGGCCATGGTGACTGGTATCAGGATCGAATATTTGCTCCCAGCAAGGCAGCAGTCATTCCCCTCACTCGATTCTTGGCCGCAGCTTTGGCGCCGGATGTCACTGTAAACTGTGTTGCACCGGGGTTGATGGTAGAAACTGCGTTGGGAGGTGGCGGTCCCAAGCCGGGTGGCGACAATGCAGCCTACGATGTGTGGCAGGAAAGGGCCGCCTTGAAGAACTTCACTGACATTGACGATGTCGCTTCTCAAGTCGTTTGTTTCTGCAAGTCGCGCACGACCACAGGGCAGAGCATCGGAGTGGATGCAGGCGTCCACTTCCACTAACTTCACAATCTGGACATAGCATATTGCCGGATTGAGGTCGGCTCCGGGCTCGAAGCGGTCATCTGAGTCTTTCTGTAGGATGACCGGTAACTCTTCGTAATCGGTCACTCATGACAGGTCCGTGTCGCGGCAAAGTCCGCTTTTGCGACGCAACGACTGCTTCTACCAACTTCGGCCATTCGCTGCAGTTGCGTTCGATGTCTCACATGCGGAAGGGGTGGATGACGTCTGCACCTAACTGTCGCGCAATGCGGCAGACTACAGATGTTGTCATCTGCTAGGAAAGGAGCC
>NZ_JAOVQN010000014.1:0-133593 GCF_025673445.1 Ruegeria marisflavi | reverse complement strand
ATAACAACAGCGTGGGTCAGATCTCGGTGACAATTTTGGCGGTTGCCGGGTCAAATCTCAGTGGCAATCAACACCATGACTACCGTTGACACCAATGCCGCCCGGTCTTCTGGCGGCGCAGGCGGGAACTCTTTGACCTATGCAATAGGCCTGCGCTGTATGCGTCTGGCGCTGGCCGCTGCGGCTGTGATTGCCGCTGGCTACTTCATGAACAATCTCTTCGTCTGGGCACGTGATTACCCGGAGTCCTGGGTCATGCCTCTCAGCGGGTATATTTGAGCTTTCTTTGACTGGCTCGGCTATGAAGCGGATTTCGGGCTTATTGCCTTCCGCGACCTGACTCGCGCCGTTTCGCAGGTGCTGAAGTGGCCTCTCGCCTTCACCGAAGGCCTGCTGGTCTCCGGCTTTGGCGGCGCGCCGCTGCTGCCGCTGCCCTGGGTTACGGTAACGCTGATCTTCTCTCTTGCTGGGCTGCTTTTTGGGAGTTGGCGGCTGGCTGCAATTCTACTTGGGTGCTTCACCTTTCTGGCGGTCTTCGGCGTCTGGGAGCCCGCGATGAACACGTTTTCGCTGGTGCTGGTCATTGTCCCGTTCGCCGCGTTGATGGGCATGGCCGCGGGCGTTGTGCTGGCCGGGGCGCCACGGCTGGAGCGGGAGCTTTCACCTGTGCTGGATGTGATGCAGAGTACACCGCATTTTGCCTACCTTGCCCCCATTGTCGTGCTGTTCGGGTTCGGCCAGGTGCCTGCGTTGCCGGATGGCAGGCTGCACAAGGTGGCAGCTTCTCAGCAAGGTGCGTTTCCCTGCCGCCGCAGCAACGCTGCTGCCGGGCCTCAACCAGGTCATCATGCAGACCCTGGCAATGGTAGTTATCGCCTCCCTCATAGGGGCGTCCGGACTGGGCCATGGCCTGCTGATCGCTCTGATTTCCCTGAAGCTCGGGACCGCTTTGGAGCTTGGTGCCGCCATTGTCGTGCTGGCCGTCGCTTTGGACCGGCTCAGCCTAGCGGCCTGGCGCTATGATCCCTATAAGCGGGGCGAACAGAAACGCCGCCGGGGCATCCTTCTTCTTGGCGTTGTGCTGTGCGTGGCAACTGTTGCTGTCGCAACCCTTTGCAGATGGGCTACACCTTTATCCGGCGGCCTATACAGTGACTTCAGCACCATTTTGGGATGCTGTCGTCATCTACGTTTCGGACGAGTGGTATGATGGGCTGCAGGCGTTCAAGAACTTTCTGCTGAGTTATGTCCTCATTCTCAGCCGTAATGCGCTGCTCTGGCTGCCCTGGCCCGTTGTCATCGCCCTTGTTGCTATGACTGGTTACCGCATCGGAGGTGGGAAACTGGCTGCAACGGTTGCAACGCTGGCTGCCTTCCTGCTGATCACCGGGTTCTGGGTTCCAACCATGATCACGCTTTACATGATTGCCATGGCAGTGGTTGTCAGCATTCTGATCGGCCTGCCAATCGGGCTGCTCGCCTCGCGCAACGAACGGCTGTCAAGTTTCATCCTGCTGATCTGCGATACGCTTCAGACCTTCCCGTCCTTTGTTTACCTCATCCCTGTAGTCATGCTGGTCAAGGTCGGTGACGTGGCGGCTATCACGGCGGTCATTGCTTATGCCACTGTGCCGATGATCCGATACACGAACCTAGGCCTGCGTAGGGTTTCGGCACAAACCAAGGAAGCGGCCGAGGCAATTGGCTGCACCAAGCGGCAACTGCTGTGGAAGGTCGAGCTGCCGCTGGCGCTTCCGGAAATCATGCTGGGGATCAACCAGACCATCACGATGGGGCTGTTCATGGTCGCGATTGCAGCGCTCGTCGGCACCAAGGACCTGGGTCAGCAGATCGCTTGGGCACTGTCGGACGGCGATACCAGGCGCGGCTTGATCGCGGGCCTTTGCATCGCCAGCCTCGGCATCACCGCCGACCGGATCCTGCGCACATGGAGCCGCAAGCGCAGTGAAGCGCTTGGCCTCACGGGCTGAAAGGCTTGCCGCACAAGAAATACGGAGCTGAATCATGGGCATTCACACAGTGAACACCAGCCGGTGGAAACACCTTGTCGAACCGGGGATTTCCCTGTGGCAACAGGGGATCGAACGCGATGAAATCGCGTCCAGGTCACTCTCTGCTTACCAGGTCTTTGCGGGCGATACCTTGCACTTCGTTGCAATCGAGGGCGGACAGGTTTGCGATCTTCTTTTTCTTACCTCGGACGGGCGCCGGGATTCTCATGGCATCAAGGAGATTGAAGGGCAGTCCGGGACAGTGGTCTTTGAACTGGGCACGGGCACACAATTCTATAGCGGTGAAGCTCTTGCCTCTCTCCGCAGTTTCATGAAGCGCAGGAAATATGATCCGGTGGGCCGGTCGGCGGTTCGGTTATATGAGGATCAGCCGCTTCCCGGGGTCCGCCAGGGCTTCACAGTTGCGGAAGACGGGTATTGCCTGATCGCAGCTCCAAGCCTGGCTATGAGTGTTGCCGGAGACCATGCGCCGGCCCGTGTAGAAGTTCTTATCAAGCGGGCCAATCCGGAGAAGTCCCTGCTGCGCAAACTGCCTGACCCGCTGGCTGATCCGCTGCAGGACATCCATGTTCCCCACTCCTCCGCTGTAAGCTATGAAGTCAAAGCCGGAGACTTCATTCAGATTATTGACGTATCCGGCCGGCAGTGCTCCGACTTCCAGGCGCTGACGCTACGGGGGCTCGACCGGGGGCGCGAGCTGGACATTCACCACACCACGAAACGCTCGCTGATGGGGGCTGCTTATCCCGCACCGGGGCTGCACGCCAAGTTCTTCAATGTGGACCAGGAGCCGATGTTCGAAGTCATCCGCGACACGGTCGGGCGGCATGATACCTTCGGACTCGCCTGTTTTGCGCGGTTCTATGAGGAACTGGGTTACCCGGGTCATGTCAATTGCACTGACAATATTAACCAGCGTCTGGCCGCCTATGATGTCGCGCCGCGGGCCGGATGGGAGGCGGTGAACTTCTTCTTCAACTCCCGGACCGAGCATGACAACGCGCTGTCGTTCGACGAGGCCTGGTCGCGGCCCGGCGACAATGTGCTGCTGCGCGCCCTTACCGATTGCGTATGCCTCTCCACCTCTTTCCCGAATGACCTCGACCCGGCGAACGGATGGAACCCGACCGACATCCATGTCCGCACCTACAGCGCTAAAGAAATCTTCTCGAAATCCGTGGCGGTAAGAATGACACCCGAAGCAAAACCAACCCTGACACGCCAATCGCCTTTTCACAGCCGGACTTCAGCTCTGACAGGGGACTACAGCGATTTCGGAGGCGTCTGGCTGCCGGCCAGTTTCCGGAACCACGGCACTGTCGGCGAATATCATGCTTGCCGCGAAAAGGTTGTCATAATGGATCTGTCCTCCCTGCGGAAGTTTGAGGTCACCGGGCCGGATGCGGAAAATCTGATGAACCTGGCAGTGACCCGCAATGTCCGCAAACTCTCGGTGGGGGAAGTCGTATATACCGCGATGTACCACGAGACCGGCGGCATGATCGACGATGGAACCCTGTTCCGGATGAGAGAGTAATTGTTCCGCTGGGTGTGCGCCGAGGATTATTGCGGCGTTCGGCTGCGCGAGCTTGCCGCGAGAGAAAACTTCAAGGCCTGGGTGAAACCGTCGACCGAGCAGCTAGCCAATCTTGCGGTACAAGGACCGTTCAGCCGCAAGACTCTGGAGAAGATTATCTGGACACGGGACTGCGAGACCCCATTGACGGACCTGGGATGTTTCCGGTTCTCGATCGCCCGGCTGCATGGGTTTGACGGCATCCCGCTGGTGGTGTCGCGCACCGGCTATACCGGCGAGCTGGGGTATGAGGTGTTTTGCCATCACGCCGACGCGCCGGCCGTCTGGGATGCCATTGCCGAGGCCGGGGCGGAGTTCGGCATTGCGCCGTTTGGCACCGATGCCTTGCAGATGGTGCGGATTGAGGCCAGACTGGTCATGGGACACTATGAGTTCGATGACACGATTGACCCGTTTGAGGCGGGTATCGGGTTCACGGTGCCCTTAAAATCAAAAACCGATGATTTCGCCGGGAAGCTGGCATTGCAGCGCCGCAAAGAGCAGGGACGGTTTAAGCTGGCAGGACTGGAACTAGATGGCAATGAACTGGCCGAACACGGTGATCTGCTTTTCTCAGGTCGCGCGCAGATCGGGGTGGTGACCAGCTGCACGCGTTCGCCGGTCCTGAAAAAGACAATCGCGCTGTGCCGGATTGAAAAGGACTACGCAGCTGCGGGCAGCTGTGTTGAAATCGGCAAGCTTGATGGGCCCCAGAAGCGCCTAAAGGCGTGAATTGTGCCTGTGCCGTTCTATGATCCCGAAAGAAAGCGGGTGCGGTCATGACAACTTGCTGCTGCTGCCAGCGGGAGGGAAGTCATCAATAATCGGTACTCTTCCTAGATGTGAGTGTAATGGCGTCTGACCCGAAAACGATCATGATAGTTGACGATGACCCCGGTATCTGCGGGCTGCTGAGCGACTATTTGGAGGATCAGGGGTTCCGGGTCAGGGGCTTTCCCACCTGCGCTGAGGCGCGTGAATACCTGCGCAGCGGCGAGGTGGATCTGCTGGTGCTTGACCTGAATCTGCCCGATGAAAACGGGCTGGTCTTCCTGCAGAAGTTTCGCAAGACCACCGAGACGCCCGTCATCATGCTCACCGGTGTCAGTGACGAAGCGGACCGAATTGTTGGCCTTGAACTGGGGGCCGACGACTATGTCACAAAGCCGTTTAGCCCGCGTGAACTTTTGGCGCGAGTTCGGGCGATCCTGCGCCGCTCGTCTCCTGATGCATAGCCGCCAGGGCCGGATGGTGGTAGCAATCAGGAAGAGTATGGTTTCAACGGCTGGACCCTCAAGATCATCGGTAGGAAACTGATCAGCCCGGGCGGCACGGAGACTGGTCTGTCCAACAATGAATTCAATCTTCTGCACGCGTTGTGCCAGAACATGAACGTTCCGATGTCCCGCCAGGAGCTTATAGATTTCAGCAGGGTAAGCGGCGATGAGATTTTTGATCGCAGTATAGATGTCCTCGTATACCGGCTGCGCCAAAAAATAGAGCCGGATCCTGCGGTGCCGGTTGCGCTCAAGACCGTCCGCAATGTCGGGTATGTATTATGCGGCGAGCAGGTTCCGGGCGCGGCGGGCCGGAATTGACAAAGGCATCGGTACTTGGATGCTCTTCAATGGCGGTTGTCACCCACAGGGGCGCCCTGTACATCTGCGATCAGCAGATCCGCCTGCCCAGGCAGAGCCCGGAACGCCGGCGGTGGCCGTCGGTCGGTGACAATCAGGTCGTTTGCCGCAAGCTCCGGCAGACGCAGCGCTGGACTGGTGCTGGCTTCGTTGAATTTTGTTGAATCAACAGCCATGATGGTTTGCTCGGCAATTTCCTTCATTGCCCCTGCCATGTCCGCTTCGCACTGATCATAAACCATGAACCCCCTGGCCGGATGGACCAGCGAGGCAGAAAGCACCGCAGTCTGCACAGAAACACTGGCAATCACATCATAGGCGGCCCGGTCGAATGCGGCACCGTCGTGATTGCGCAGCTGTGTGCCCGCCATGAACACTCGGTTTCCTTCCTCCATCGACAGCGTGGCAGCGATGAATGCCGAATTGGTTACCACGGTGAGGTTTTTGCGCGTCCGCAGCGCTTGGGCAATGAAGCCAGAGGTGGAGCCGGTGTCGATGGCGATGGCGCAGCCGTCGGGGATCCGTTCAGCAACCGCATTGGCAATCGCAACCTTCGCTGCCCGGTTCTGGGTCATGCGCGCCATGAAGGGAGGGTCTAGCACATTCTGAGTGCTGACCAGCGCGCCATGCACCTTGGAGAGGCGCCCGTCTTCGACCATGGGCTTCACGATCCGCCGAACGGTCTGATCCGAAACCTGCAGAATCCGGGCCAGGTCCATGACGGAAACCCGCCCGTGCAGGTTCACGGTGTTGAGTATGTCTTGCTCGTATTTCGACATTTGTTGACGCTTTTATGTTGCCTGTTGGAGGTTAGGGCCAGTTTTTCCCGCAATCAATCGACAAATTTCAACGAAATAGCAACATAAGTGTTGATTTGTGTTGTTTTTGGGATTTGATTTCGCCAAGGATCTTGCAACAGGGAAACGTCATGACCACTCACTCAGCCAAGCATCTCATCATTGGCGGCGGTATCATCGGATGCTCCATCGCCTATCATCTGGCCCGGGCAGGCGAGAGAGACGTGGTTTTGCTGGAAAAAGCGTCGCTGACGGAAGGCGCCACCTGGCATGCGGCCGGCCTGGTCGGGCAGTTGCGTTCCTCGCGCAATACCACCCGGATGCTGAAACGCTCGGTGGCGCTTTATGACCGGCTGGCCAGTGAGACCGGCATGGAGTTCGACTGGAAGAAAGTGGGCAGCTTGCGCCTGGCCGCAACCAAGGAGCGGCTGCTGGAAGCCAAGCGGCTAGCAACGATGGCGCGCAGCTTCGATCTGGAAATGGAGATCATCACAGCAGCCGAAGCCAAGGAGCTGTTCCCCTATATCGATGCGGAAGGCCTGGAAGGAGCCGCGTTCATTCCTTCGGACGGCCATGTGGATCCCGCCAGCCTCTGCCAGGCGATTGCGGCCGGGGCCCGCATGCACGGCGCGCAAATCCGCCAGGGCGTCAAGGTCGAGGATTTCGAGCTGAAGGGCGGCCGCATTTCCAGGGTGATGACGTCCGAGGGAGACTACGAAGCCGAAACCGTTGTTCTGGCCGCGGGAATGTGGAGCAGGGAACTGGCCGCGAAACTGGGTGTTGTTGTCCCCGCCTGCGCGGTCGAGCACCAGTACATCGTGACCGAACCGCTGCCTCAGCCGGCGCTAGTCAAAGGGCTGCCGACGCTGCGCGATCCGGAGCGGCTGGTCTACTACAAGCCGGACGCCGGCGGGCGGCTGGTGATCGGCGGTTATGAAGAGGGGACGCTACCCTTTGGCGACAACGGCATTCCGGGTGAGTTCGTGCGCCAGCTGCTGCCGGACAATCTGGACAGGTTTGCCCCGCTGGCGGAGCTGGCAGGCCAGGTCACGCCGGTTGTCAACGAGGTCGGAATCCGCCAGGTCATCAATGGCCCGATCCCCTATTCCGCAGATGGCGATTTCGTCATGGGCTGGGCACCCGAACTGAAGAACCTGATGCTGTCGACCGGCTTCCTTTACGGCATTGCCGCTGGCGGCGGCGCCGGGGAGATCATTGCGGAATGGATATTGGAGGGACGGCCGAGCCTGGACCTGTGGCCGCTGGATGTGCGCCGTTTCAGCCCGCACCACGCCACCCGCGCCTTCATGTACCCCCGTGCGGTGGAGCACTACGCGCATCACTACAAAATGCGCTATCCGGGCCAGGAGGCGGAGACCGCCAGGAACCTGCGATTGTCGCCGCTGCATGACAGGCTGAAGCAGCATGGCGCGGTGTTCGGCTCGAAAAACGGCTGGGAGCGCCCGCTGTGGTTCGCCCCTGAAGGTGTGGAGCCGGTGGACCAGCTGGATTTCCTGAACCCGGGCTGGAAGGTGTTTGCTGAACAGGAACACAAGGCCGCCCGGGAAGGCGTCGTGCTGATCGACCAGTCCAGCTTCTCCAAGTTTGAGCTGATCGGCCCGGGAGCCCTGGCCGCCATTCAGAACCTCGCGGTGTCCAACATGGACAAGCCGGACGGCGCGGTGATTTACACGCAGCTTTGCAACGAGAAAGGCGGCACCGAGGCGGACATCACAGTCACCCGGCTGGGGCGCGATCATTTCTACATCGTGACGGGCGCTGGGTTCGGCGTGCATGATGCCGACTGGATCCGCCGCCACCTGCCCGGGGATGGATCGGCGCAGCTGATTGAGATGACCTCGGCCCGCGCGGTGATCAATATCTGCGGTCCCAAGTCGCGGGAGGTGCTGCAGGTGGTTGCGGAGGAAGATGTGTCCAACGGGGCCTTTCCGTTTGCAACCGCGCGGGAGATCACGCTGGGCGCCGCGAAGGTGCGCGCAGCCAGGATCGGCTATACCGGTGAGCTGGGATGGGAGCTTCATGTCCCGGCGGAATTCGCCCTGCATGTCTATGACCTGCTGTGGCAGGCAGGGCAGGATCACGGCATCCGCGACCTCGGCTACCGGGCCATCGAGTCGCTGCGGCTGGAGAAAGGCTATGTGTACTGGAGCGCTGATATCACTCCGGATTACTCACCTGTCGAGGCCGGTCTCGCTGCCCGCGTGCATCTGAAGTCCAAGGGAGATTTCCTGGGCCGCCCGGTTCTGGAACGGCAGAAAGCACAGGGGACCAGCCTGCGTCTCTGCACCTTTGCAGCGGAGGAGCGGCTGCCGATGACCGGCGGTGAGACGATCCTCCATCAAGGGGCCGCGGTATCGCTTGCCTGCAGCGGCGGCTATGGCCCCACAGCCGGAAAGACGATTGTCTACGGCTATCTTCCGGCGGAATTGGCCGGGGAAAGGGACTTTGAGCTTGAACTATTCGGCGAACACCGCGCGCTGCGCAGGGTGGACGGGCCGCTTTTTGACCCCGCCAATGACCGCCTGAAAGCCTGAGGGAGGCCGCAATGAATATGGAACATGTCACTCGGATTACCGAAGCGTTGCAAAATCTTAAGGGGTTTGTAGACCGTGATGCAACGGAACTTCAGGTGCAGCGCCTGGGAGGTTTGACGAACCTGGTCTACCGCGTGGAAGGCGGGCCGCAGGCAGTGATCGTGCGTATTCCCGGAGAAGGCACCGAAGAGTATATCGACCGCTCTGTGGAGATCCATAACGCCCAGGTTGCAGCAGACGCCGGGGTCGGGCCAGTGGTCCTGTGGGCGGATCCTGCAACTGGTGTAATGATCAGCGAGTGCATTCCGGAAATTGCCACCATGACCCCGGAATTGTTTGCCGAACGCCCGGGGGCGGCGGCGCGGGCGGGAAGGGCTCTGCGGCAATTGCATGATGCGCCGGCCCCGTTTAAGTTCCGCTTCGAACTGTTTTCGATGATCAGCGGCTATATGGAGGTGCTGGCCGCCAAAGACGCCAGTATTCCCGAAGGCTATGCCGAGGTGGTCGCCGAAGCGGCTCCGATCAGGGAACTGCTCAAGGCTAGGCCCGGCAAGCTGGTGCCCAGCCACTGCGACCCGCTTTGCGAGAACTTCCTGGATAACGGCGACCGGATGTGGATTGTCGATTTCGAATACTCAGGCATGAATGATGCGCTGTGGGATCTGGGCGATCTGTCAGTTGAGGCAGGCATGACCGAGGCCCAGGAACGGGAGATGCTGACAGCCTATCTCGGCTCCCCGCCGGGTGCTGCACAATACGGGCGAATGGTGATCTACAAAGCGATGTGCGATCTGCTTTGGACACTCTGGGGGCTGATCCAGCACGCGGACGGCAACCCGGCGGAGGACTTCTGGGCCTATGCCACCAACCGTTTTGCGCGCTGCAAGACCCTTATGCTTGCGCCCTCCTTTGCGGACCATCTGGCCGCCGTTGCTGCTGAATAACCAACAGTTCCGTCTTTAACTTGCAGCCTGCATGCTGCGCAGCACACAGGCTAGCCTTAAGCCTTAGGGGAATATCTTGGTCGTTTTTGACTTCGACGGTGTTATCGCAGACTCGCTTGGAATTTGCACAAGGGCCTGCATCCACGCAGCCAGGCAGCAGGGCTGTACCCGCCCGCTTGCGGAAAACCCGTTTGCCGGTCTGGAACAGGTCAGTTTTGAAGGGCTGGCTGCGAAACTGGGCCTCGACACCCGGGCCTTTGCAGCGGATGCCTGCAGTTATCTTGAACACTGCCAGGAGATTGCACCGGTGTTTCCGGGCATGGCTGAAACTTTGCAACACGTGGCTTCGAGCGGCCGACTCTGCATTCTGTCGGCGTCGCCCCGCAGTACGATAGAGCCATTCCTCCAGTTTCACGGCTGCTATGAGCATGTGTCCGTAATACTTTCGCGGGATATTCCGGGCGGCAAGGCCGGGAAGCTGAAAGCCCTGCAACGTGCGGCGCCTGAGCCTGTCACCTGCATGGTGGGCGATGGGGTCAGCGACATTGCTGCTGCGAAACAGGCGGGTATTCCGCCGGTAGGGGTGGCCTGGGGATGGCAGGCGCCGGAATTGCTTCGCGAGGCCGGAGCGGACTTTATTGCCGACACTCCCGTTCACATTGTCGGTATCGTGGCAGCTCTATGAAAAACAGCGGGTCCGGAACAATGCGCTTTCGCGGAGTGATTTTCGTAAATCTGCCCGGTTCTGGGTGCCTTGCCGTTGAAGGTCTGGCCAGTTCCGCAGACGCGAAAAAGCCTCCAGCGGGTGACCCCGCTGGAGAAGTCGGGGGAAATTCTACATCGCGGCCTTAAACAACTGGGCGAGGTTCTCCTCGGTCAGCTCAATGGGGTTGCCGCCGCATGAGGGGTCAATGATGGCGCCCTTGACCAGTTCGGGAACCGCCGCCTCGGTGACGCCCAGGTCGGACAGTCCGCGCGGGATGCCCAGGGAGTCGTTCAATTCCTGCACGAAGCTGCGGAAACCGTCGAAGCCGCCCTCAATGCCCAAGTAAGCCGCGGCCATGTTGAAACGGTCGGCAATCGCAGAGGCATTGAACTCCAGCACGCTGGGCATGCAGACCGCATTGGTAGTGCCGTGGTGGGTGTTGAAATGCGCGCCGATCGGATGGCTCATCGCGTGGATCGCACCGAGGCCCTTCTGGAAGGCAGTGGCGCCCATTGCAGCCGCCGACATCATCTGGGCGCGGGCCTCGATATCGGTGCCCTCGGCATAGGCGCGCGGCAGGTAGTCCTTGACCAGCCGCATGCCTTCCAGCGCGATGCCTTGGGACATCGGGTGGTAGTGCGGCGAGGAGAACGCCTCGACGCAATGGGCAAAGGCATCCAACCCGGTGCCAGCGGTGATGAACTTGGGCATGCCGACGGTCAGCTCAGGATCGCAGATCACCACTGCAGGCAGCACCTTGGGGTGGAAGATGATCTTCTTCTGATGGGTGACGCTGTCGGTGATCACCGAGGCGCGGCCGACTTCGGAACCCGTGCCTGCGGTGGTCGGCACGGCGATGACCGGCGCGATGGCATCGGCGTCGGCGCGGGTCCACCAGTCGCCGATATCCTCAAAATCCCAGACCGGGCGCGTCTGGCCCGCCATGAAGGCGACCATCTTGCCCAGGTCCAGGCCTGAGCCGCCGCCAAAGGCGATCACCCCGTCATGGCCGCCGGCCTTGTAGGCAGCGACGCCGGCGTCCAGGTTCTTCTCATTCGGGTTCGGATCGACCTCGGAGAACATGCCGCGGCCGAGGCCCGCAGCCTCCATGATGTCCAGGGTTGATTGGGTCACCGGCAGATCGGCCAGGCCCTTGTCGGTGACCAGCAGCGGGCGCTTGATGCCCGCGGCCGCGCAGTCATCCGCCAGTTCCTTGATCCGGCCTGCGCCGAACTTGATTGCGGTCGGGTAGGACCAGTTTCCAACGAGAGACATGTTGTGTTCCTTTGATGCAAGTGGCCCGCCCCGGGAGGAGAAATGGGGCGGGCGGGCCGCCCTTAGCCGGTCACCTTCTTCAGGTGATAGGATTTCGGACGGGTTAGATTGTGATAACCGATGACCGACAGGCCGCCGCCGCGGCCGGTGTCCTTGCAGCCGGTCCAGCAGAGGCCCGGATCCAGGTAATCGGCGCGGTTCATGAAGACGGTGCCGGTCTCGATTTGATCGCCCACGGCTTGCGCCCGCTCCACGTCAACAGTCCAGAGCGAGGCGGTCAGGCCGAAGTCGCTGTCGTTCATCAGAGCGATGGCCTCTTCGTCAGAGGACACCTTCATGATGCCGACGACGGGGCCAAAGCTTTCCTCGCGCATCACCCGCATACCGTGGGTGACATTGGTCAGGATCTGCGGTGTCAGATAGGCACCGCCGTCATCCTCGGCAAAGGTGCCGATATGGGCCACTGCACCGGCCTCAACCGCCTCGGCAATCTGGCCGCGCACTTCATTGGCAAAGCGCACATTGGCCATCGGGCCGATGGTGGTCTCCGCATTCAGCGGGTTGCCCAGCTTGTAGCTCTTCACGATGGCAACCGCCTTCTCGAGGAAGGCGTCAAACAGGCTTTCATGCACGTATATCCGCTCGATGCCGCAGCAGCACTGACCGGAGTTGAACATGGCGCCGTCAATCAGCGTGTCGACCGCCGCGTCCAGGTTGGCGTCTTCCATCACATAGCCCGGATCCTTGCCGCCCAGCTCGGTGCCGACGCCAGTGAAGGTGCCGGCTGCCGCGCGCTCCATCGCCTGGCCGCCGCCTACCGAACCGGTGAAGTTCACGAAGTTGAACGCTTTTCGGGCAATTAGCTCCGACGTGGTGTCATGGTCCAGAAAGACATTCTGGAACACGTCCTCAGGGATGCCTGCGGAATGGAAGGCCTGCGCCATCCGCTCACCCACCAGCAGGGTCTGGGTCGCGTGCTTCAGCACCACGGTATTGCCGGCAATCAGGGCAGGGGCTACGGTGTTGATCGCGGTCATATAGGGGTAGTTCCAGGGCGCCACCACAAAGACCACCCCGTGCGGTATACGCTTAATGTAGCGTTTGAAAGTAGCATCCTCGCCGACCTCGATATCCGCCAGCGACTCTGCAGCGATCTTCGCCATATGGCCTGCGCGCTCATTGAAGCCGCCAAACTCGCCGCCATAGCGTACCGGGCGGCCCATCATATGCGCCAGCTCCGGCACGATCTCCTCGTTCATCGCGCCGACGGCAGCCACGCCCGCCATCACCAGATCAATGCGTTCCTGCAGCGGCCGGGCCGCCCAGGCCGCTTGCGCCGTCCGCGCCCGTTCTGCCGCCGCAAGGGCGTCCTCGCGCGACAGCACCGCGCGCTCTGCAAAGACCGATCCGTCGATTGGCGAGATGCATTTCAATACCTGGCTCATTGCCATTCACTCCATTCAGAAAGGGCAAAGCCCTCTTCATCTTTCCGAAAATACTTCGGGGGTCCGGGGGCTGGCCCCCGGCGTTCTCCGGTGTCAGGCCCGCTCGAACCCACGGGCGATCTCGTAGTCGGTGACCACCCGGTCGAAATCCTCGATCTCCACTTCCGCCGCGCGGACGTAGTGATCCACCACGTCATCGCCAAGGGCTTTGCGGAGCATCTCCGAACCTTTCAGCGCTGCTGCCGCGTCCCGCAGGGTGCCCGGGATCTTACCGGTATCGCCCTGGTAGACATCGCCCCTGGTCGGGGCTTGCAGCTCCAGGCTTTCTTCAATGCCCGCAATACCGGCGGCCAGCATGCCTGCCATCGCCAGGTAGGGGTTCATGTCGGAGCCCGGAATGCGGCATTCGACCCGGATGGCCTTGGTGCCGTCCCCGCACAGCCGGTAGCCCGCGGTGCGGTTGTCCACCGACCAGATGATCCGCGTGGGCGCAAAGGTGCCCTTCATGAAGCGTTTGTAGCTGTTGATATAGGGTGCCATGAAGGCGGTGTAATCAGGCGCGTATTTCAAGAGGCCGGCCATGTAATTCTTCATCAACGCCGACATGCCCAGTTCGTCGCTCTCGTTATAGAACGCGGGCTTGCCGTCCTGCCACAGCGACTGATGCACATGGGAGGAGGAGCCGACCTTGTCGTGGCTCCACTTCGGCAGGAAAGTCACTGCATGGCCCTGTTGCTCCGCGATCTCCTTGATCGCGTGCTTGGCAATGGTGTGGAACTCTGCCGTGTCCATCGCCGCCGCGTATTTGATGTTCAGCTCCTCCTGGCCGGTTTCCGCCTCGCCCTTGGAATTTTCGATCGGAAGGCCCGCATCCCACAAGTGGTTGCGGATGGGGCGCATCACATGCTCCTCGCGGGTGGTCTGCAGGATGTTGTAATCCTCGTTGTAGCCGGAAATCGGCTCCAGATCGCGGAAACCGGAGCGGCGGATCTGGTCAAAGCTTTTGGCGAACAGGAAGAACTCCAGCTCGGTGGCGCACATCGCGTCATAGCCCATCGCTTTCAGGCGGTTCACCTGTTTCTTCAGGATCGCGCGGGGGGAGTGGGAGACTTCTTCGTGCGTATGGTGATCCAGCACGTCGCACATCACCATAACGGTGCCCTCCAGCCACGGGACAGGGCGCAGGGTGGAAAGGTCAGGCTTCATCACATAATCGCCGTAACCCCGCTCCCAGCTGGTCGAGGCATAACCGTCCGGGGTCGCCATCGCGAGGTCAGTCGCCAGCAGATAGTTGCAGCAATGGGTTTCTTCCCAGGCGCCATTCACGAAATGCTTGGCGTGGAAGCGCTTGCCCATCAGGCGGCCCTGCATGTCCACAAAGCAGACCAGCACGGTGTCAACGGTGCCATCGGCAACCTGGTCCTTAAGAGTGTCGAAGGTCAGTATTCCGCTCAAACCACCATTTCCTTCTTCTTGAGTTCATTCACTGCCGGGATCAGCAGTGCCAAAATGTCGAGAGCCATTTCTGAGGCCATTTCCTCGGTCGCAAGCAGATCATTGCGGACTTCGATCATCACGTTGGCCAGCCCGCGGCTGACGGCATGGAGTTTAAGCGAATGGGTGACACCATCGGCCGGGCCATAGGGTTCATTGCGGGCAATCTTCCGGTTGGGAAGTTTGCCAGCATGATTCAGCATGAGATCCACCAGACGGCTGTCTTCGTCATGCAGCAGTCCCAGCTCCACATTTCGTGGTTTGCCGAAATAGACCGGGGTAAAGGAATGCACTGTCACCACAATCGTCCCGGGCCCCCGTTTGGCCAGCACATCCGAGACAGCGCGGCAGAAGGGCCGGTAGACAGCTTGGGTGCGGCCCTGGCGTGCTGCTGCCGTCAACCCGGTATTTCCGGGCACCTTGATCAGTTCCGACTGTGCGGGCATCGCGCTGGGAGCCTCGGGCGGGCGGTTGCAGTCATAGACCAGCCGCGACACCGCTGATGCAACAACCGGCCCATCCAGTGCCTTGGACAGTTTCAGGGAAAGATCCAGGGCACCTGGGTCCCACGCAGCGTGGCTCTTAAGGTCATCGGGCGCCAGCCCGAGGCCATCATAGATCGCTGGGATGTGCGCAGAAGCATGTTCGCAAATTATCACAACAGGCCCTGCGCCATTGGGATTAATGACTTCGAAAGGTTGCAGCGTCATTACCGGCCTCCTTTGCGGTACAACTTATGGACGGGCGGCGCACCCATTCATGGCTTTTCGGGATTTGCTAGGAAGCAAATTAGCTGTTCAGCAGCTCAATCAGGACGGCATGCAGTTCCGACGATGCGGCGGATATCACCGCACCCTCAGAGTCCAGCGTCAGCCGTTTACCCTGCCAGTCCGTCATGATGCCCCCTGCCGCTTCGACGACCGCTGACACAGCCAGGAAGTCATAGGGCTTCAGATCATAGTCGATCACCGCATCGACATGACCGGCCGCCAGCAGGGCATGGGGATAGCAATCGTATCCGAACCGCCGGGTCTGCCCCGCCTGGAGCAGCTGGGCCGTGACGGACGGATGATCCGCCAACAGCTTTTCCCCCTCGTTGATGTAGAGGACCGCTGCGTTCAAATCGCGCTGGCCTGAGACGTGAATGAGCGTGCCATTGCAAGTGGCCGGAATCCCGAGGCCGCCGCAGTACACTTCGTTCAATGCCGGCATGCTGATGGTTCCGGCCTGCAGCTGACCTTTGTTCAGGAATGCAATCAGCATGCCGAACAGCGGATGGCCGGAGATGAAGGAACGGGTCCCGTCAATTGGGTCGATAATCCAGAGATGGACCTTGCCGTCGCCCTCGATGCCGGTTTCCTCACCGAAGATTCCGTGGTCCGGATATTTCGCGGTGATAGCTGCCTTCAGCTCCCGCTCTACAGTCTGATCCGCGAGGGTGACCGGGCTAAGGTCGGCCTTGAAATCGACAGCAGTGCCCTGGCGAAAAAAGCTCAGCGCAGTCGCGGCGGACATTTCGGCCCAGGCTGCGCAGTCACGCAGGACCGTTTCCGCCGAAGGCGATTCTGAAAAAGAAGAAATCTGGGTCATGAGAGTGTTTTCCGAGATCTGATCAGGTTGCTGGGCCAGCCTTTGAACCGTCGAGGGATTTGCGTAGGGCGTGTGGCGTCGTGCCGTAGATTTGCTGAAAGGCGGAGGCAAAACTGGCGCCGGAGGAGAACCCGGTCGCGATTGCCACTTCAATCAGTGTCATGTTGGTTCTCAGCAGTAGTTTCCGGGCATGGTCGAGCCGCATCTGCCGGTAGTAGCTGTACGGCGTAGTGCCGCAGTGCTTTTTGAAGTGCCGTTCGATACGGCGCGGGGACGATCCTAGAATGCGCGAGACTTCCACCATCGGGAGCGGGTGCTCAAGGTAATCCTGGAACAGGGCAATGGTCTTGTTGACCAGGCTTGAACCGGACAAAGCTGCGTGCAAGACCTCTCCATTCTGGGTGCTGCAGGCGTCACTCAGGCGAGTATGGATGAAGGTCTGTGCCAGACGTGTAGCCGCCGGTTTGCCACAGACTTCGGCTACGATGTGCAGGGCGAGATCCAGCGACCCGGTTTTGCCGCAGGACGACCAGTCTCCGTCGTTGACCGTGCAGACCTGGTCCGATGGGGTCAGGGTGCTCATTAGCCTGCTGAACTGTTCCCGGTTTTGCCAGTGAACCGCACAGCTGCTGCTTTTAAAGACGCCGGCCTTTGCCAACGTCAGTGCGCCGCCGCCGACCGCAGCCACCTGGCAACCCTTGCGCCGGAGGATCTGCAGGGCCGCTCTGAAATGCTGGTTGTTGCCGACGCTGGACTTGTGGCCGCCGAAAATCACGAGATAGTCCAGCTCTTTCAGAGCATCGGCCAGCGGACTGGTTTGCACCACGGCGCTGCAGCTGCCCTGAACAAAACCGCCATTGCTGGACAGCACGTCAACTTTCAAGCTGCTGCCGCAGGTTTCGCCCACCTCATGCAGCGCCGCCGCAAACAGTGCGTACTCCTCCATCGGGAAACCGGAAAACACGTAGAGCCCGACGCTTGCGGATTGACCTGGCCTGCCGCCGGCGGGCCGTGCGGCCCCCCGGACAAGCGCATGATCGCGGAAGCTGCTCTGTTTCAAGTGTTGCATCATCGTATTCCTGGTGATGGAGGAGCGCCGGTTCAGACCTTTACCCGGCTCATCGACGGGTCGTAGAGCGGGCTGAGCTGCACCTTGCAGGGGACGCGTTCGGTGGCGACCTCCAGCTCGTAGTCCCCGGTCAGCACATAGTCGGCATCCACGCCTTCGGGATTGCGGATGTAGCCGTAGCCGATGGACTGCCCGACGGTGTGGCCATAGCCGCCCGAAGTCAGCCAGCCGACGCGTTTGCCGTTGCGGTAGATGGTTTCCCGACCCAGGAGCACCACGCCGGGATCGGTGGTGAAACAGGCGAGCATCTTCTTCACGCCATCCGCCTTCTGCGCTTGGGCGGCGGCGCGGCCCTTGAAGGGGATGTCCTTCCTGAGCTTCACCGCCCAGCCAAGCCCGGCCTCGAACGGGGTGTGGTCGGGGCCGATATCCGAGCCCCAGGCGCGGTAGCCTTTTTCCAGACGCAGGGATTCGATCGAGCGGTAGCCGGCATTGACCAGCCCGTGCGGTTTGCCTGCCTCCATCAGCGCGGCATAGACGGTCTGGGCGTACTCCACCGGCAGGTGCAGTTCCCAGCCCAGCTCACCCACGTAAGTGACGCGAAGCGCCTGCACCGGGCAGCCGGCGATGCCGATAGTGCGGATGGTGCCGAACTTGAAACCGTCGTTGGAGACATCGTCGCGGGTGACAGCGGCGAGGATGCCGCGTGCTTTCGGCCCCATCAGCGACAGTACCGCGTTGGAGGACGTGATATCGAACAGCTGGCAGTTCATCCCGTCGGGGATATTGCGACGGATCCAGTCGAAGTCATGGGTGGCATAGCCGGTGCCGGTGACGATGTAGAACTCGTCATGTGCGACACGGCCCACCGTGAGATCGCATTCGATGCCGCCCTTGTCATTCAGCATCTGGGTGTAAATCAGCGATCCCACCGGCTTGTTTACGTCATTGGCGCAGATCCAGTTCATCGCGGCCAGCGCATCCGGGCCTTTCAACGCGAATTTGGCAAAGGATGTCTGGTCGTACAGCGCCGCCGCCTCGCGCGCTGCCTTGTGCTCGCGGCCCACTGCGTCGAACCAGTTCTGGCGGCCGAAGCTGTAGACGTCTTTGGGCGTCTCGCCCCGGGCGGCATCGGCAAACCAGTTCGGGCGTTCCCAGCCGAGTTTCTCGCCGAAGCAGGCGCCCTGGCTTTTCAGCGTGTCGTAAAGCGGCGACTTGCGGCAGGGGCGGCCGCTGTCGTGCTCCTCATGCGGCCAGGCCATGGTGTAATGCTTGCCGTAAGCCTCAACGGTGCGGGTGCGGACCCAGTCGGTGTCGAAATGCGGCCGCCCGAAGCGGCGGATGTCAGCAGACCAGAGATCAAAAGGCGGCTCGCCGTTCTTCACCCATTCCGCCAGCGCCATGCCTGCGCCGCCGCCCGCGGCGATGCCAAACGCGTTGAAGCCCGCGCCGACATAGAAGTTCCGCAGTTCCGGCGCCTCGCCGATGATGAAGTTGCCGTCGGGGGTGAAGCTTTCCGGCCCGTTGGTCAGGGTCTTGATGCCGGCATGCTCCAACGCCGGGACACGGCCAAGCGCCTGTTCCATCAGCTGCTCGAAGTGGTCGAAGTTGCTGTCCAGCAGCGTGTAGTGGAAGCCCTGCGGAATGCCGTCCTTGGCCCAGGGGATCGGGTTCGGCTCATAGCCGCCCATCACCAACCCGCCGACTTCCTCCTTGTAGTAGGTCAGCCGGTCCGGGTCGCGCAGGGTGGGCAGGCCCGAGGGGACGCCCTCGAACGGCTCGGTGACCATATACTGGTGCTCCATCGGCACCAGCGGCACGTTGACGCCAAACCGCTTGGCGAAGGTGCGGGTCCACTGGCCGGCGCAGCAGATCACCTTCTCGCATTCGATGCGGCCATGTGCGGTGATCACGGCGCGGATCTTGCCGTTTTCGATCTCGATATCGGTGACCTTGGTGTCCTCGAAGATCCTGGCCCCGGCCATCCGCGCGCCTTTGGCCAGCGCCTGGGTGATGTCGGAGGGGTTGGCCTGGCCGTCGGTTGGCATGAAGGCAGCACCTATGACGTCGGAGATATCCATTAGCGGCCACAGCTCCTGTGCCTCTTTCGGGGTCAGCAGCTCCATCTCCAGACCAAAGGAATGCGCGGTGGTGGCCTGGCGCTTGACCTCTGTCCAGCGTTCCTCGTTGCACGCCAGCCTTAGGCCGCCGTTCATCTTCCATCCGGTGCCAAGGCCGGTTTCCTCTTCGATCTTGTTGTAGAGATCGACCGAATAACCCAGCAGCTGGGTGATATTGGCGTTAGAGCGCAGTTGCCCGACCAGCCCTGCGGCGTGGAAGGTGGTGCCTGAGGTCAGCTTCTTCCGCTCCAGCAGAACGGTGTCGGTCCAGCCCAGCTTGGCCAGGTGGTAGGCAGTGGAGCAGCCGATGATGCCGCCGCCGATGATGACTGCCTTGGCAGTAGAGGGAAGTTCAGTCATGTCAGTCCTCAGGTGTTTTGAAAGTCGTCAAGCGCCGCGCGGAAGCGCGCGAGGTTGCTGGCGGTGTAGGCCGCGTAGTCAAAGTCGATTTCGGAAGTGATCTCGGAAACCATGCTCCACATGGTCTCGCGCAGAAGCGAAGCGCATTTCATGGCGCTGTAGCGATGCAGCAGGTCATCACTCATCGGCGCCTCGAAGTAGGTTTCCAGCAGCCATTGCTCCTGCGCCTGCGATAGCCCGTTGTTGGAAGCGAGGCCGCCAAGGTCGAACAGTGGCGAGTTGAAGCCGGCATAGTCGAAGTCGATCAGCCAGAGCCGCTGGCCGTCGTCGAGGAAATTGCCGCACAAGAGGTCGTTGTGCCCGAAGACGATGTCGAAGGGGCCTGCCGCCTGTTCCAGCATGCTGCCGGTGTCCGCCAGTTCCGAGGCCGCCGCCGCATGCGGGCTGTCCTTGTCCCGCAGGGTGGCGGCATAGTCCCGGATCACATGGAACACCCAGAACACCAGTGCCGGGCCGCGCAAATGCTTGGGCACTTCGCGGTGGCAGGATATTACCAGCTCCAGCACCCGCGGCAGCATGGCGGGGTCGCGCAGATCCGCTTCGCTCAGGGTGCGGCTTTCGATAAACTGCAGCACGGTCAGGTCATCTTCGGCATGCACCACCGCGGGCGACAGGCCTGCGGCATGGGCGGCGCGGCTGGCGGCCAGTTCATTGAAGCGCATCACCTGGTGCAGCGGGATGTCGTCGCCCGCCCGCACCACGTATTTTCCGGCGCTGTCCTCAACCAGGTAGTTCACGTTAGTGATGCCCCCGGTCAAAGGCTGCGTGGTGATGGAGCCGCGCCAGATCGGCAGCGCGTGGATGCGCTCAAGCAGGCTGACGCGTTTTTGCAGATCGGATTGGCTCATGGTCAGCTCTCCAATCCAAAGCGGATGCGGGCGCCGCGGGCACCGGCGTTGATCAGCCGGTCGGCGATGATGGCGATAAAGGCGATGGCAAGCCCGGCGACCAGGCCGCGCCCGGTGTCGGCCTTGGTCAGTGCAATATAGACCTCCTGGCCCAGGTCGCGGGTGCCGACCAGCGCTGTGATCACCAGCATCGACAGCGCCAGCATGATGGTCTGGTTGATGCCCAGCAGGATCTCCGGCAGCGCCATCGGCAGCCGAACCAGGCGCAGCAGCTGCCATTTGGTGCAGCCGGATACCAGGCCCGCCTCGATTAGCTCGCCGCTGACGCTGCGCACCCCGTGGGCGGCATAGCGGACAGCCGGTGCCAGCGCATAAAGGACGATGGCGATCATAGCGGTGAAGTCGCCAACCCGGAACAGCATCACCACCGGGATCAGGTAGACGAAGCTGGGCAAGGTCTGCAGGGTGTCGATCAGCAGGTTGATGGCGATGCCCGCGCGGCGGTTCAGCGCGGCCAGAACGCCCAGGGGAACCCCGATCAGGGTGGCAAGGATAACCGAGGCGCCGCAGAGATAGACAGTGACCATCGCCTTGGCCCACAGGCCGCTGACTGCAATCAGGGCAGACATCGCGCCGCACAGGGCTGCCAGCTTCCAGCCTCCGGCACGCCAGCCGAGCAGTGTCAGCATGGCAATGGCCCAGGGCCAGGGAATGCCCAGCAGGGTTTTCTTGATTGGCAGCAGGAACCACTGCAGGAAGAAGATTTTCACGGCCTCGAACGCATCGAAGTAGTTCACGTTCAGGTACTTGACGGTGTCATTCCAGAAATCGCCGGTGGTGATGGTCTGGCTTTGCGGGTAGTCCAGCAGCAAGGGCGAGAAGCGGCCCAGCACCCAGGTGACCGCCAGCAAGCAGAGCACCAGCACCGTACGCTTGTTCCGGGCGGCCCAGGAACCAGGCTTTGTGTGGTGGACCTGGCCCATGCGCTCTGCGAAAGCCTGACTCAGCCGGTCCACCGCAATCGCCAGGACTACGATTGCGATGCCCGCCTCAAAGCCCGCGCCGATGTCGAGGCGGCGCAGCGCGGCCAGAACGTCGAAGCCAAGACCGCCCGCGCCGATCATCGAGGCGATGATCACCATGTTGAGCGTCAGCATGATCACCTGGTTGACGCCGACCATCAGGCTTTGGCTGGCCGAGGGCACAAGCACCCGCCACATCAGCTGCCGCCGGGTGGTGCCGGCCATCCGGCCGAAGTCGAGGATTTCCGGATCCACTGCCTTGAGAGCCATGATGGTGATGCGGATCATCGGCGGGGTGGCATAGATGATGGTGGCGACCAGCGCCGATACCGGGCCAAAGCCGAACATGAACAGGATCGGCACCAGGTAAGCGAAGATCGGGATCGTCTGCATCAGGTCCAGAACGGGGGAGAGGATGCGCTCGCCCAGGGGATGGCGGTAGGCCCAGATGCCGGCCAGCAGCCCGCCGCCCGCGCCGATCGGCACCGCGATGAGCACTGAGGCCAGCGTGACCATGGCGCTGTCCCATTGCCCGAAAACTGCGAGATAGGCAAAGCAGGCTCCAACAAGCGCGGCCAGACCCCAACTGCGGCAGTAGTGCCCCAGGGCGATCACCGCAGCGGTGACGGCGATCCAGCTGGCGGCTGGGAGCAGAACCTGCGGCTCCGGGCCGGGATCGAACAGAAAGCCGCGTGCCAGCAGGTTCAAGGCCAATTCATAGGGCTGCTCGATCAACCAGGCGATGGCGCGGGTGGCATCGGTGAAGGAGACCGGGCCGACGGCTGCCTCCTCCATCAGCCAGGCCATGGCAGCGGAGATGTATGTGTTGAACGGGATATCCCAGGAGGGCGGAACCTTGACCAGCCAGCGCGCATCCAGCGCCTTGGCCAGGTCGCGGCCGAACCAGCCCAGCAGGATCGTGGCCAGCACCAGCCCCCAGCCAGCCGCGGCCTGCCGTGTAAGATGCACTTTCATGCCGCCTCTCCCGTGCCGAACAGCACCCGTGCCACCGCCGTGCGGCCAATGCTGCCAACGATCCGGCCGTTCGCGTCGCACACCGGGCGCGGGGCATCCGCGGCGATGATCTGTTCCGCGACCTCCGACACCCGGGCGGCTGCCGGAACGGGCAGGCCCTCGGCTTGCGTGCCAGGGGTCATGATGCCCCCCACCGTCAGCACCTTGGAACGCGGGATGTGCCGGGTGAATTCGGCGACATAGTCCGTGGCCGGGTTCAGCACCAGTTCCTCTGGAGTGGCGACCTGAATGATCTCGCCGTCTTTCATGATGGCAATGCGGTCGGCCAGGCGCACGGCCTCCTCGAAGTCGTGGGTGATAAAGACGATGGTTTTGTGCAGGCGCGCCTGCAGGCGCATGAATTCGTCCTGCATTTCACGGCGGATCAGCGGATCAAGCGCCGAAAAGGGTTCATCCAGAAACCATAGGTCCGGTTCCGTCACCAGAGAGCGGGCGATACCGACGCGCTGCTGCTGACCGCCGGACAGCTCGCGCGGGTAATAATCCTCGCGCCCTTTGAGACCCACAAGATCCACAACTTCGCGCGCCTTTTCCTCGGCTTCCGCCTTGGGCGCGGCCTGAACGGTCAGCGGGAACATCACGTTCTGCAGCACGGTCAGATGCGGCAACAGTGCAAAATGCTGGAACACCATGCCCATCTTGTGGCGGCGGATCTCGATCAGCTCCTGCTCGCTGGCAGTCAGCAGATCAACGCCGTCGAACAGAACCTGGCCGCCGGTGGGTTCGATCAGCCGCGACAAACAGCGTACGAGGGTGGATTTTCCGGAGCCGGACAGCCCCATGATGATGAAGATTTCCCCTTCGGCGATGTCGATGCTGGCGTTGCGCACCGCTCCGATGATGTCGGCCTGTCGGATGTCGTCTCCGCTGGGCGCCGGGTTGCCGCTGAGGAACTCTTGAGCATTGGCGCCATAGAGCTTCCAGACATTGCGGCAGGAGAGTTTGGTGTTGGGTGTCATTGAAGTCGGCTCCGGCGGCGGTCCGCACAGGGCGGCCGGGCATGTGGCAGGGCAGAATTGAAGCCGGGGCCACCTGAGAGCGGGAAGCAGCCCCGGCTGTTCCGGATCAGTTACCGATCCAGCTGGACCAAAGATCCTTGTTCTCGGCCATCCAGTCGGACACCACCGTGTCTACCTCCACGCCTTCGAGATCCGCCTTGCCGACCATGGCGCTCATTTCGTCGTTGCTGAGGCTGTAGGACTGGATGATCTCATAGGCGCCCGGCCATTTGTCCGGCAGGCCGGCCCAGGCCGCCTTCCAGATCGGGCCGCGCGGCTTGCCGCAGTCATAAGCCAGGTCCGGGTTCACTCCCACAGATGGGTCAGAATAGCATTCCGGCGAATAGACCGGGAATTCGACGAACTCCCCGTCGTATTTCGAGGGAGCCCAGTGCGGCGCATAGACCCACAAGACAATCGGATCCTGGCGTTGATAAGCGGACTCAAGTTCAGCAAATAGGGCCGCGTCGGTGCCGGCATGCACCACTTCAAAATCAAGCCCCAGCGCTTCTACACGCTCTTCGTCAAAACCGCCCCAGGTTACCGGGCCGCCGACATAACGGCCGGAAGGTGAGGTTTCAGCGGTTGCAAATTCTTCGGCGCAGTCCTTCAGAGCCTGCCAGTCGGGAAGGCCCGGGCAGCGCTCCTTCATATAGGCCGGGTACCACCATTCCTCGATGGCCATCAGGCCGGTTTCGCCCGCGTTGATCACCTTGCCCGAAGCCGTGGCCTCGTCCAGCGCCTCACGCCCGGTGGTTTCCCAGATCTCCATGGCCAGGTGCAGGTCCCCGGTCTTCAGCCCGGCAAATTGCGCGATGTAATCCGCCTGTACGTATTCGACGTTATATCCTGCCTCCTGCAGGATGCTGCCCATGATCTTGGTGTTGATCAGCTGGCCGGACCAGTCGTGCAGCGTCAGTTTGATCGGATCGGCAGATTCTGCAGACCAGGCGGAAGAAGCGGAAAGGGCGGCTGTCAGCGCAGCGGCTCCCAATATTCTGAGGTTCTGTCGCATGTGGATTTCCCTGTTGTGTGGTGTTGTGTGCGATTCTTGGCGTCGCGTAGGGTTATTGTGCAGTTTGCTTGGGTTTTTGTCAACAAAAACCACAAAAAGCAACTAAATGCCATCAAGTACGTCAATTTATACGCCAAAATGCGAGGATATATGTTGTGTTGTGTGGTTTTTTTGAATACGGCTTTGGTAACGCCAAGAACAACGTCCTACTTGTGAAATGAACCAGAAAACCACCAATCAGCGAGAAGAAGAGATACTGCGCGAGCTTCATCGCGCAGGAGGATCCTGCCGCGTGAGCGTGCTTGCGGAGCAGCTGAACGTCTCCAATGAAACCATCCGGCGCAACGTCAAGACGCTTGAGGAGCGCAGAATAGTGCGCAAAGTGCATGGCGGTGTGCATCTGAATGAAGATGTCATCGAGCCGCCATTCGAAAACCGCCTCAGAGCACATGCCGATGTGAAAACAGTACTGGCCCAAGCCGTGGCGGACACAATAAGCGACGGAGATTCAGTGTTTCTGGATATTGGATCGACAACGGCCTATGTCGCGCTGGCGCTCAGAAATCACAGCAACCTGTTTGTGGTTACTAACTCGGTTTTTGTGGCTCAGACGCTGGCCACGCGGAACAACAACCGGGTATTTCTGGCAGGCGGCGAACTGCGCGCCCATGACGGTGGCGCTTTCGGCGCAGAGGCGCTGGACCTGGTGCGGCGCCTCAATGTTCAATTGGCGGTGTTTTCGGTTGGCGCTGTGAACAGTGAACTGGGCTTCATGCTGCACGATCTTGAGGAAGCCAATATTGCGCGAATCGCAGCTGAGAACGCGCAGGTC
Source organism: Ruegeria marisflavi (assembly GCF_025673445.1). NCBI lineage: Bacteria > Pseudomonadati > Pseudomonadota > Alphaproteobacteria > Rhodobacterales > Roseobacteraceae > Ruegeria > Ruegeria marisflavi. The sequence goes on along the minus strand of NZ_JAOVQN010000014.1, from coordinate 108,182 downwards.
TGTATCGTCGTGGCGGACAGCGGCAAGTTCAACAAACGCGCTCCGGTCTCTCTCGACAAGATGTCGGCGATCGACGTCTTCTTCACCGACGCCCCCCCGCCGGACGGCATCAGGGCCATGCTGGATAAGCATGAGATCGAAACCGTCGTTGTCAAAACTGACGGCAATTAGCAAAGTGTGCTAGCAACTGTATCTCTCATGCGGCCTTTGGTGACCATTTCTGACGCACACACAGAACAACTGTCAGCCCTTTGTGCTACAATCTATATCTTCAACCTTTAGGCGCATATTTCGACAACATGGCTTACTTTTACTTGGATGACAGCAAACATCACCGCTTTGGCTTTTCATTGTCAGCGTTTGTAATCTGCAACACTGATCCGACAGAGCATGTCAGCTCTATTTTCCAGAACCAGGGTTAAGCATCTCTGAAGCTCATCCCTGACAATCTCAACTACCTGGGGAAAGCTCAAACCGGCACGAACCTTTCAGCAGTCGGGTCATAGCATTGCAGACCACCTTCGCCGATATCGGTCCAGAGCCCATGCAGGCTGAGGGCTCCGTCGTCGATCGCCGAGGCGACGAAAGGGAAAGTCATCAGGTTTTCCAGCGAGGCCACGACTGCGTGTTTCTCCAGCTGGCGCACCTGTTCGTCTTCGTCGCTGATCGCCGCCACATGTTCGTACTTCGGCTTTAGGATGTCCATCCAGCGACCGACGAAGCTTTCCTTGACCTCTAGTTGCGGCGCATGGCCCTTGCACATGTCGAGGCATCCTTTGACGCCGCCGCATTGCGAATGACCGAGCACGATCAGATGCGCGACCTTCAGCACGGTGACCGCGTATTCCACCGCCGCGCTGGTGCCGTGGTGATCGCCATCGGGCAGGTAGGGCGGCACCAGGTTGGCGACGTTGCGGTGGATGAAGAACTCACCCTGATCGGCGCCGAAGATCGAAGTCACGTGCACCCGGCTGTCGCAGCACGAGATCACCATGGCGCGCGGGCGCTGTCCCTCGGTCGCCAGCCTCCGGTACCAGACCTGGTTCTCGGCATAGGTCGTCGCTTTCCAGCCGTGGTAACGCTGTACCAAGTAACTGGGCAGGGGGCGGGCGAGTTTCATCAGGGTCTTCCTGTCTGGTATTGGGCTGCAGGTGGCTTTAGGCCAGTTTGGCAGAAAATTCGAGATATTTCATGTCGCAGCCGCAACCTTTTGCAAACCTCTTTTGCGCCACGATGCCAGGCGTGTCGTGGGGGCACAAAAGATTGGGTGAGACTTGTGGTGGAAAAGATCGTGACGCTCGTACAGAGCGAATCCGTTCGCCTGGACCCGGAGCGTCTGGGCGGGCTTTATCGGCAATTGGGTGACGCGGGGGCCGAGGATGTGGTCTGTCGTGCCATCGAGGAACTGGCGGTGCGCCTGTCGCATTGCGAGCGGCACTGGCGTCAGGGCGACTGGCGGAGCCTGCGCAAATGCGCGCGCTCGCTGATCGCGATTGCGGAACAGATCGGCATGGTGGCGCTGGCCCGGGTGGCCCGCAGCGTGACCGACGCGGTGGACAATGGCGACCAGGTCGCGACCAGCGCGGTGCTGTTCCGGCTGATCCGGGTCGGTGAGCGGTCGCTGACCGAAGTCTGGGATTTGCAGGACATGTCGATCTGACCGGTCCCGGGCCTTCGGTGGGGCTTGCGGGCGGGCCAACTGTGGCTAGTCTGGGCGCGTGTTCCAAACCCGAGGTCTACCGATGCCGCTTGAATTCGCCCCTGTTGACGCCTCTGCGCGGCCCCTGCATGTGATTGATCAGGCCGGGCTTGATAGCTGGCTGGAGGGGCAGCCCGACCGTGTGGCGGCCTGGGTGCGGGCCAGCGGTTTTACCGGGGCGATCGGCCAGGTGCTGCTGATCCCGGACGAGGCAGGCGCGCCGGTGGCGGCGATGGCGGGATATGGCAAGCCCGAGACCCGGGCGCGCAAGCGGTTCGTCCTGGCCGCCGCGGCCGAAAAGCTGCCCGAGGGTGCGTGGCGCATCGCCTCGGGCCTGCCGCCCGAGGCGGCGGCGACAGAGGCGCTGGGCTGGTTGATGACCGGCTACGCCTTTGATCGTTACAAGTCGCAATCTCCGGCCAAGGCCCGGCTGGTTGCGCCTGATGGGGTCGATGCGGCGCGTATCGAGGTGCTGGCGGCGTCCGAGGCGCTGATCCGCGATCTGGTCAATACGCCTGCGCAGGATATGGGACCGGATACCTTGCAGGCGGCGACCGAGGCGCTGGCGGCGGAATTCGGGGCCAGTTGCGCTTCGGTCGTGGGCGACGACCTGTTGACGCATAACTTTCCGATGATCCATGCGGTGGGCCGCGCCGCGGCGCGCGCGCCGCGCCTGATCGAGATGTGCTGGGGCGAGGTCGGGCCCAAGCTGACGCTAGTGGGCAAGGGGGTCTGTTTCGACACTGGCGGGCTGGACCTGAAACCGGCATCCAGCATGCTGTTGATGAAAAAGGACATGGGCGGCGCGGCCAATGTGCTGGGGCTGGCGCGGATGATCATGGCGCTGGGTCTGAAGGTGCAGCTGCGGGTGCTGATCCCGGCGGTGGAGAACGCGGTGGCCGGCGATGCGTTCCGGCCCGGCGATATCCTGACTTCGCGCAAGGGGCTGACGGTCGAGATCAACAATACCGATGCCGAGGGGCGGCTGGTGCTGGCCGACGCGCTGGCGCTGGCCGACGAGGGGGCGCCGGACATGGTGATCTCGATGGCGACGCTGACCGGCGCGGCGCGGGTGGCCGTGGGGCCGGACCTAGCGCCGTTCTATACCGATGATGACGCGGCCGCGCAGGCGCTGGCCGAGACGGCGGCGGGCGCCGCCGATCCGGTCTGGCGGATGCCGTTTCACACGCCTTATGAGGAACTGATCGAGCCGGGGATCGCCGATCTGGACAATGCGCCGGGCGGCGGCATGGCCGGGTCGATCACGGCGGCTTTGTTCCTGCGCCGGTTCGTCGCGGCGCGTTACATGCATTTCGACATCTTCTCGTGGCAGCAGGCCAATGCGCCGGGTCGGACCAAGGGCGGGTTCGGGCAAGGACCGCGCGCCCTGTTGGGCGCGCTGCCCCGGATGCTGAACCTGTGAGCGGTCGGGCTGTCATCCGCCCGGTCGTCGATCTGCTGCGGCGGCCCGACGGGCCGCGCGATCGGCAGGTGTTGCTGGGCGAGCGGATGGAGGTTCTGGAGGTCTTGGACGGCTGGGTGCGTATCTGCGCCGACAAGGATGGGTATGAGGGCTGGGTTCCTGCCGCGGCACTGGGCGAAGATACGGAGCCGACCCATTGGGTCAGTGCGCCCTCGACCCATGCCTATGCCCAGGCCGACCTGAAGAGCCCGGACCGGATGGCGATCAGTTTTGGATCGCGGGTTGCGGTGCGCGCGGTGACGGGGCGGTTTGCCGAGACCGCGCATGGCCATATCCCGGTGCAGCACCTGATGTCGGTCGGCGAGAGGATGGCCGATCTGGTCGCGGTGGCTGCGCTGTTTCTGGGCACGCCTTACCTGTGGGGCGGTGACAGCCGCTGGGGGATCGACTGTTCCGGGCTGGTGCAGGCGGCGCTCTTGGCCTGCGGGATCGACTGCCCCGGCGACAGCGGGCCGCAGTCGCGCGCAGTCGGGGCGCTGTTGCCTGCCGGTACGCCGCCCGTACGCGGCGATCTGTTGTTCTGGATGGGCCATGTGGCGCTGGTGGCCGATGCCGGGCGGATCCTGCATGCGAACGGCAAGGACATGGCGGTGGCCTATGAGCCGCTGGAACAGGCCATAGACCGCATCGCCGCACAGGGCGAAGGCCCCGTGACCGCGCATCGCAGACCCGCCATCCCCGCTTGAACCCGCGCCACGGGTTCGATAGGGACAAAACAGCGCGCAATCGGGAGGCTCTTATGCAGGACGATCCGAAAACACTGGTTTCCACCGACTGGCTCGCCGCCCATCTGAAGGGTCCCGATCTGCGGATTCTGGATGGGTCCTGGCACCTGCCGCATCTTGGCCGAGACGCCAAGGCCGAATATGACGCCGCCCATATCCCCGGCGCGCGGTTTTTTGACATCGACGATATCTCGGACCATCGGTCGGACCTGCCGCATATGGTGCCGCCGGTCGAGAAGTTCATGTCTCGGCTGCGGGCGATGGGCGTTGGCGATGGCCACCAGGTGGTGGTTTACGACTCGCTGGGCCTGCAATCGGCGGCACGCGTCTGGTGGTTGTTCAAGCTGATGGGGCAGGACAATATCGCCGTGCTGGATGGCGGTCTGCCGAAATGGCAGGCCGAGGGGCGCGAGACCGAGGATCTGCCGCCGGTGGTGCGCGACCGTCACATGACGGTGCGGGTACAGAACCATCTGGTGCGCGATGTGACGCAAGTGTCGGCGGCGGCCAAGCTGCACGATCACGAGATCGTCGATGCCCGCTCGGCCGGGCGCTTTGCCGGGACCGATCCCGAACCGCGCCCAGGTCTGCGTGGTGGCCATATCCCGGGGTCGAAGAACGTGCCCTTTGGCACGCTTTTGAACAAGAACGGTACGATGAAATCGCCCACCGACTGCCGCGCCGTGTTCGAGGCCGCAGGCGTCGATCTGTCCAAGCCGGTGATCACCACCTGCGGCTCGGGCGTGACGGCGGCCATTCTCAGCCTGGCGCTTCAGCGCATGGGCAAGACCGATCACTCGCTTTATGACGGCTCCTGGGCTGAATGGGGTGCCTTCCCGACCCTGCCCGTCGCAACTGGAGAGAACTGATGTTCGAAAACCTCAAGGCGCAGCCTGCGGACAAGATCCTTGCATTGATGCAGATGTACAAGGACGATCCGCGCACCGACAAGATCGACCTGGGCGTTGGCGTCTACAAGAACGCCGAGGGCGTGACCCCGGTGATGCGCGCCGTCAAGGCCGCCGAAAAGATCGTGTGGGAGAGCCAGGAAAGCAAATCCTATACCGGGCTGATCGGCGATCCGGCCTATTCGGATGCGATGATCAAGCTGATCCTGGGCGATGCGGTGCCGCGCGCCAATGTGGGCGCTGCGGCCACGCCGGGGGGCACCGGCGCCTGTCGTCAGGCGTTCGAGCTGATCAAGATGGCCGGCCCCGAGGCGCGCGTTTTCGTGTCGGACCCGACCTGGCCCAACCATATCTCGATCCTGAACTACCTGGGCATGACCATGGTGCCCTATCGCTATTTCGATGCCGAAACCCGTGGCGTCGATTTCGAGGGCATGCTGGCCGATCTGGAACAGGCGCGCGCGGGCGACGTGGTGCTGCTGCATGGCTGCTGCCACAACCCGACCGGCGCCAACCTGAACCTGGTGCAGTGGCAGGAGGTGGTAAAGCTGATCAATGCCAAGGGTCTGGTTGCGATGATCGACATCGCCTATCAGGGCTTTGGCGACGGGCTGGAGGAAGATGCGCAGGGCACCCGGCTGGTGGCCGCGTCGGTCAAGGAATGCCTGATCGCGGCATCCTGTTCCAAGAACTTTGGTGTTTACCGCGAGCGCACCGGCCTGTTGATGGCGGTGAGCCAGGACAGCGGCCAGACCGCGCTGAACCAGGCAACCCTGGCGTTTCTGAACCGTCAGAATTACTCCTTCCCGCCCGATCACGGGGCGCGGGTGGTGACGACGATCCTGAACGATGACGCGCTGCGCGCCGACTGGATGGCCGAGCTGGAGGAAATCCGCCTGTCGATGCTGGGTCTGCGCCAACAACTGGCCGACGAGTTGCAGCGGCTGACCGGCTCGGACCGGTTCGGCTTCATCGCGCAGCATCGGGGCATGTTCTCGCGCATAGGTGCGGCGCCCGAGCTGGTCGAGAAGCTGCGGACCGAGTTCGGCATCTACATGGTGGGCGACAGCCGGATGAACATCGCCGGGCTGAACGCCAAGACGGTACCGATCCTGGCCAGGGCGATTGTCGACGCCGGGATCTGAGACCCTACGTCTAATGGCAAAGGCCGCCCTAACGGGCGGCCTTTTGTCGTTTCAGGGTGCAAAGCCCGGCACGAACTGGCGCAGATAGGCCAGCCAGTCGGGTGGCAGCGCGATGTCGTAGAACGCGCCCAGCAGCATCGCCACGATCAGGGCGGCAATGGTTCCCCCGGCAAGTGTCATGCCCCAGAACGCCGCGCGGGCCTGTGCACGCGCGCCCCGGCGCAGCAGGATCAGCCGAAAGGCGCAGCCCAGATGCACGAACAGGGCAATCACGCCCAGGCTGTAATAGGGGATGAAATACCAGGTGAAGGGCGCGCCGCTCATCACCGAGGCGGGCCAGTAGAAATTGGTGTCCAGCCCGTCGACCCAGCGTGCCAGCGCCAGCGCGATCAGGTGCTCGGTCATGAAGTAGAGCACCACTCCGCCCGAGATCACCTGTGCCTGGGCCCAGGGTTCGCGCAGCCCGCGCCAGATACGGGCGATCAGCAGTTTCAGGCCCAGACCCATCTGTACCAGTGCCGAGGCGAGAACCAGCGGCTCGACCACCGGATTGCGATAGATCAGGCGCAATAGATCCTGGGTGGCGTTATAGGCGTTCACCCCCCCATAGCCCCGACAAGTGGGTGATGAAATGCAGCAGCAGAAAAGCGGCAAACACCGCTCCGTTCCAGCGGTGAATCTTGCGGGCGATCATGGCGCCTACTCCCTGGCGGTCGTGTCTTGCGAGAGCTTGTCGTGGAACCAGGCCAGCGCTTTGGCGGCCTGTTCAGGCGGGGTGTCCTGCATCCCCATCTTCAGGATATCGGCCAGCGTCACGCTGGCCAGTTCGCGCCGCCACGCCGCCTCGGCCCGCCACATGGATCGGGCGATGCCGCAGGGGCGCAGGTATTTGTCATCAGCCACGCCGCTGGGTCCGCAGCGGCGTAGCTCGGTGCAGCGGAACTGCCGCTCGGGGCCGTCGATGGCCTGAACCATATCGAGCAAGGTGATTTGCGCAGGTGGGCGGGCCAGCGCATAGCCGCCGCGCGGTCCCCGGCGAGTTTCGACGATGCCGGCGGCCGAGAGTTTCTGCATCTGCTTGGCCAGATAGGGCTCGGGCAGGTCAAAGAACTCGGCCAGAAGCCGGGCGGGTAGCGGGGTGTCGGGGGGCAGGGCGGCCAGCAGGCTACAGGCATGCGCTGCCCATTCCAGTCCTTCGGTGTGTTTCATAAAGCGGATAAAATATGTCCGTAATTGAGTCGTCAAGCCCCGATCGCTCCTTGGTTCACGAGGCCGTGTTGTGCGGGTCAGGTGTGCCGTGAGAAGGTTGCGCTTTGCGGGCGGGAGTTGTATTCGGCTACAGGAATATGAAGTGAGGCTGTCCGATGTTCCCCGCCCGTTTTGCCCCGATCCTGTTTGCCCTGATCATGTCTGGGTTGATGTCCTGTATCGTCACCTGCATCGCGACCCTGCGCGCGGTGGGGATGAGTGATGACATGGCAGGCAAATGGATGGGGGCCTGGGGGATCGCCTGGCCCACCGCCTTTGTGGTTCTGCTGTTCGTGGCGCCGCTGACCCGCCGGATGGTCGCGGCCCTGGTGCGCGCCGAGGGCTGAGCGAAGCCTAGTGCGCCTCGGCCCAGTTGGCGCCGCGGCCCGCGTCCACCACCAGTTTCACGTCAAGCCGCACCGCCGGATCGGCGGCGCCCTCCATCACGTCGCGGGCGGCGGTGATGGTGGCATCAACCGCGTCCTCGGCCACTTCGAACAGCAGTTCGTCATGCACCTGGAGGAGCATTTTCGCGGGCAGATCGCGAATGGCGTCCGGCATCCGCACCATGGCGCGGCGGATCACGTCGGCTGCCGTGCCCTGGATCGGGGCGTTGATGGCGGCGCGGCGGGCAAAGCCCGCATGCGGCCCCTTAGCGTTGATCTCGGGGGTGTGGATCTTGCGGCCAAAGAGGGTCTGCACAAACCCGTGTTCCTTGGCGAAGGCTATGGTGTCATCCATGTAGGTGCGGATGCCGGGGAAACGCTCGAAATAGCGGTCGATGAATTCCTGCGCCTCGGCGCGCGGAATGCGCAGGTTGCGGGCGAGGCCAAAGCCCGAAATGCCGTAGATCACGCCGAAGTTGATCGCCTTGGCGCGGCGCCGGATTTCCGGCGTCATCTGATCCAGCGGCACGTCGAACATCTCGGACGCGGTCATTGCGTGGATGTCGAGCCCGTCGGCAAACGCCTGTTTCAGTGCCGGGATATCGGCGATATGGGCCAGGATGCGCAGCTCGATCTGAGAATAGTCGAGACTGACCATCACGTTGCCCGGCTCGGCCACGAACGCCTCGCGGATGCGGCGGCCTTCTTCGGTGCGGACGGGGATGTTTTGCAGGTTCGGGTCGGTCGAGGCCAGCCGTCCGGTATTGGCGCCGGTGATTGAATACGAGGTATGGACCCGCCCGGTATCGGGGTTGATATGCCCTTGCAGCGCATCCGTGTAGGTCGATTTCAACTTTTGCAGCTGCCGCCAGTCGAGGATACGCGCGGGCATTTCATGTTCTGTCGCCAGATCCTCGAGCACGTCGGCCGGGGTCGAATACTTGCCGGTCTTGCCGCGCGTGCCGCCGGGCAGCGACATCTTGTCGAACAGGATCTCGCCCACCTGCGCGGGCGAGCCGACGTTGAAGGGCTCGCCCGCCAGTTCGTGAATCTCGGCCTCCAGGCCCGCCATTTTCTGGGCAAAGGCATTCGACATCCGGCTGAGCACGTCGCGGTCGACCTTGACGCCGTGCATTTCCATCTCGGCCAGCACCGGCACCAGCGGGCGTTCGAGCGTTTCGTAGACGGTGGTGACCTGAACCCGGTGCAGCTGCGGCTTGAAGAGTTGCCACAGGCGAAGGGTGATGTCTGCATCCTCGGCGGCATAGGCGGTGGCATCGTCAATCGCCACCTTGTCGAAGGTGATCGCGGATTTGCCGGATCCCAGCAGCGGCTTGATCGGGATCGGCACATGGCTGAGATACATCTCGCTGAGCGCGTCCATGCCGTGGCCGTGCTTGCCGCCATGCATCGCGTAGGACATCAGCATGGTGTCGTCGATCGGCGCGACGTCGATGCCGTGACGGGCAAAGATCTTGGCGTCGTATTTCATGTTCTGGCCGATCTTGAGGATCGCGTCATCCTCGAGCACCGGTTTCAGGAGATCGAGCGCCTCTTGCAGCGGCATCTGCCCCTCGGCCAGCTTGTCCGAGCCAAAAAGGTCGTTTGCGTCGCCGTCGCGGTGGCCCAGCGGGATGTAACAGGCGGCGCCCGGTTCGACCGCAAGCGAGATACCGACCAGTTCGGCGCGCATCTCGTCAAGGCTGGTGGTTTCGGTATCGACCGCCACCCAGCCGCGTTCGTGTGCCTGTGCGATCCATTTTTGCAGCGCCGCCGCGTCACGTACGCATTCGTATCTGGACGCGTCAAAGGGCGGCTGTTCGGGGGCGGGTGCGTCTTCTGTCGCGGGGGCGGGGGCCTCGGTGATGACCGGCGCCTCGGCGCCAAGCTTGTCGGCGATGCGCTTGGTCAGGGTGCGGAACTCCATTTCGGCCAGAAAACCCAGGAGTTTTTCCGGGTCCGGGTCGCGCAGTTCCAGATCGTCCAGCGTGAAATCGAGCGGGGTGTTGGCGTCAAGCGCGACCAGGCGTTTCGAAAGCTCGATCTGGGCGCGCATCTCGATCAGGGTCTGGCGGCGCTTGGGCTGCTTGATCTCTTCGGCGCGGTCCAGGAGGTCTTCGAGCGAGCCGTATTCGTTGATCAGGAGCGCTGCGGTCTTGACGCCGATGCCGGGCGCGCCGGGCACGTTGTCGACGCTGTCGCCTGCCAGCGCCTGCACATCGACCACGCGATCGGGGAAGACGCCGAATTTCTCGAACACGCCGTCGCGGTCGATGCGCTTGTTCTTCATGGCGTCGAACATCTCGACCCCGTCGCCCACCAGCTGCATCAGGTCCTTGTCGGAGCTGACGATGGTGACCCGCCCGCCCGCGTCGCGGGCCTGGTGCGACAGGGTGGCGATGATGTCGTCGGCCTCGTATCCCTCAAGCTCCTTGCAGGGGATGTTGAATGCCTCGGTCGCGGCCCGGGTCAGCGGGATCTGCGGGCGCAGATCCTCGGGCATCGCCTCGCGGTTGGCCTTGTAGAGATCGTAGAGATCGTTGCGGAAGGTGTGGCTGCCCTTGTCGAAGATCACCGCCAGATGGGTTGGTGCATCGGGACCGTGATCACCATCGACATAGCGTTGCAGCATGTTGCAGAAACCCGACACGGCCCCGATGGGCAGGCCATCGGATTTGCGCGTCAGCGGCGGCAGCGCGTGATAGGCACGAAAGATAAAGGCCGATCCGTCGATCAGATGCAGATGGCAACCCTTGCCGAAAGTGCTCATGCCGTTCGCTCCCCGCTGTGTTCCTGGGGGCCAGTCCTGCCATGTTCCGCAGCCCGATGCCAGTACCCGGGGACCTGCAAACGGAAAGACCGGCCGCCCTGAGTTCATGTTGGCCGGTCTTGAAACCCCATGAGCGGTGGAAATGCGCCGGTCAGGCGGGGGCGTAGTCGCGGATCAGGAAATGTTTGGTCGTGGTTTCCAGCACCTGCCAGTAGCCGCGAAAGCCGTTCGGGATCAGAAAGGAATCGCCGGTGCGGAACTCTTGTTCATGGCCGTCTTCGGCGATCAGCCTGACATGGCCCGAAACGATGAAGCAGAATTCATCCCGGTCGGTGAAGGCGTGCCACTTGCCCGGCGTGCTGGTCCAGGTGCCTGCCAGGCAGGTGCCGTCGGGGCTGGTGTGGCGCATCCGGGTGACGTGATGCGGGTCGCCCGCAACCACCCGGCCCGGCAGATCGGCCAGGCGCCGTTCGCTGGTTTCCTGCGGCTCTGCGGTGAAATCAATGACATGAATGGCCATGCGCGCCCTTTCTTATCCGATGAAATGGGTGATCCCGTAGAGGATGAACCCGGCGATGAAGAGTGTCTCGGCCACAATCAGGATGATCGCCTGCCCGCCCACTTCGAAGATGGTCTTGAGCGAGGTCTTCATGCCAACGGCGGCGATGGAGATCAACAGCGCCCAGGCGGAGAGATCGCCAAGCGCGGTGCGCACCACGTCCGGGACAAGGCCGAAAGAGTTGATCCCGGCGAGGATCAGGAACATCACCACAAAGGAGGGCATCAGCGGCGGGCGCTTGCCGCCGTCCTGGGGATCTGCGGCGGCAAAGCTGCGGATCGCCAGGGAAAAGACCAGCACCACCGGGGCCAGCATCGTCACGCGGATCAGCTTGACCACGGTCGCGGTTTCGCCGGTTTGCTCGGAGACCGAGAACCCGGCACCAACGACCTGCGCGACGTCATGGATGGTGCCGCCGAGAAAGACGCCGGCGGCGACATCATCAAGGCCCAGCGTCTTGGTGATGATCGGATAGGCGATCATCGCAACGGTGCTGAGGACGGTCACGCCGAGGACGGTGAAGATGAGGTTGCGTTCGGACTGCTCGTTCTTGGGCAGGACCGCGGCGATCGCCATCGCCGCCGATGCGCCGCAGATCGCGACCGAGCCGCCGGTGAGCAGCGCGAAGCGCCAGCCGCGACCGAGCAGCCGCGAGCCCAGCAGTCCGAAGAGGATGGTCAGGATCACACCTGCGATGACCAGCCCGATCAGTTCCGGGCCGAGCCCGATCAGCAGCTCGACACTGATCCGTGCGCCGAGGAGGGCGACCCCGGCCCGCAGGACCGTGCGCGAGGTAAAGGCGATGCCAGCAACGCATTTGCCGTCTTCGGCCAGAAAGTGAAAGGCGATCCCCAGGAGCAGCGCCATCAGCATCGCCGGAGCGCCGTAATGTTCGGAGAGGAATTTCGCGGCCACGGCGATCACGGTTGAAACCAGCAGCCCCGGGCCGATGCCCGACAGGGTGGCGGGCAGCCCGGCCAGTCCGGATTTCGCGGCGGTCAACGAAACAGCCATTGTCTATTCTCCTTTGCCGCGTCACCGGTGGCACGCGGGAGCGGCCCCTTGGGCCGGTGGATATGTCTGGGAACGAGGGGGGCAGGTCGTGCCCGCCCCCCTTTTCGGATCAGGGTTCGGCGATCAGGCGACCTGTTGGGTGCGCATGTCGTCGCGGTTGATCCCGGCGACCTGGACCGGTCTCTTCATCGCGTCGCGGCGGAAGGGTTCGCCCAGTTCCTGGTTCAGCACGACCTCGATAAAGGTGGTGATCCCCTCCTTCATCTGTTCCTGCACGGCGGTGCGCAAAACCTCGGTGAGCTGTTCCATCGTCGTGACCTGCACGCCCTTGAGGCCGCAGCCCTCGGCGATCTTGGCATAGTTGACGTCGAGGTTCAGTTCGGTGCCGACGAAGTTGTCGTCGAACCACAGCGTCGTGTTGCGCTTTTCCGCGCCCCACTGGTAGTTGCGGAAAACCACCATGGTGATTGCGGGCCAGTCGCCGCGGCCGCAGGCGGTCATCTCGTTCATCGAGATGCCGAATGCGCCGTCCCCGGCAAAGCCGATCACCGGCGTATCCGGGCAGCCGATCTTGGCGCCGAGGATCGCGGGCAGGCCATAGCCGCAGGGACCGAAGAGGCCCGGCGCCAGGTATTTCCGGCCCTTGTTGAAGGAAGGATAGGCGTTGCCGATGGCGCAGTTGTTGCCGATGTCGGACGAGATGATCGCGTCTTCGGGCATCGCCGCCATGATCGCGCGCCAGGCCTGACGCGGGCTCATGTGGTCGGGCTTGGCCGCGCGGGCGCGGGCGTTCCAGGTGATGCCCTCGTCGGTGTCATCCTCGTGATCCATCGAGCTGAGTTCCTGCGCCCAGCGCGACTTTGTGGTGGCGATCAGGTCGCGGCGTTCGTCGCGGCCCTTGTCGCCGGCACCGTCGGCAAGCTGCGCCAGCAATTGCTCGGCCACCATGCGGGCGTCGCCCTGGATCGCTACGTCGACCTTTTTGGTCAGGCCGATCCGGTCCGAGTTGATGTCGACCTGGATGATCTTGGCCTGGGTCGGCCAGTAGTTGATGCCATAGCCCGGCAGGGTCGAGAAAGGGTTCAGGCGGTTGCCCAGGGCCAGTACCACATCGGCCTTCTGGATCAGTTCCATCGCCGCTTTGGACCCGTTGTAGCCCAGCGGGCCGACCGACAGCGGATGGTTGCCCGGGAAGGCATCGTTGTGCTGGTAGTTGCAGCAGACCGGCGCGTCGAGCGCCTCGGCCAGACGGGCCGACGCGTCGATGGCACCCGACAGAACCACGCCCGCGCCGTTCAGGATGACCGGGAATTCGGCCTCGGACAGCAGCTTGGCCGCGGCCTTGACCGCATCGGCACCGCCTGCGGGGCGCTCCAGCCGGATGATCTGAGGCAGTTCGATGTCGATGACTTGGGTCCAGAAATCGCGCGGGATGTTGATCTGCGCGGGCGCCGAGCCGCGCCAGGCCTTTTCGATCACCCGGTTCAGCACTTCGGCCATGCGCGAGGGGTCGCGAACCTCTTCCTGATAGCAGACCATGTCCTCGAACAGTTTCATCTGCTCGATCTCCTGGAAACCGCCCTGGCCGATGGTGCGGTTGGCCGCCTGCGGTGTCACCAGCAGCAGCGGCGTGTGGTTCCAGTAGGCGGTTTTCACCGGGGTGACGAAGTTGGTGATGCCCGGGCCGTTCTGCGCGATCATCATCGACATCTTGCCGGTCGAGCGGGTGTAACCATCGGCGATCATCCCGCCCGAGGTTTCATGCGCGCAATCCCAGAACTTGATCCCGGCGGCCGGGAACAGGTCGGAGATCGGCATCATCGCGGACCCGATAATGCCAAAAGCATTGTCGATGCCGTGCATTTGCAGGACCTTAACAAAGGCCTCTTCGGTGGTCATTTTCATATGGGGCTCCAATCTTGGAAACAGGGGGAGGGGTTAAAGAATTTCGTCGTTCAGGTGGTACCAGTGGTACATGAAGCGCTGGCCGAGCCTGCGGAACGGGGTCAGGACGCCGTGGCTGGGCAGGGGCGAGTTGAAGATCGGCAGGTCGACCGGAATGCCCTTGCCCGAGACCAGCTCGGCCAGGCGTTTGCCGGCCTGGGCCGAGTACATCACGCCGTTGCCGCCATAGCCCATCGCGTAATAGACGGTGCGGTCACGGTCGGGCTGGAAGATGCGCGGCATCATGTCGTGGCTGACATCCACCCATCCCCACCAGGAATAGTCGAGATCAATTCCGGTCAGCGCCGGGAATTTCCGGTGCAGCCCTGTGCGCAGCAGCGCGAGATGCTTGGGGTTTTCCGCATCCCGCCCAGTGATGGCGCTGCGGCTGCCGATCTGCATTCGCCCGTCGGGCAGCAGCCGGTAATAGTGGCGCAGCGTCCGGGTGTCGGTAAGCGGCGAATGCGTCTTTATCCCGCATTCGGCAAGCTCTTCGTCCGTCAGCGGGCGTGTGACGATCGAGTTGGACAGGATCGGCATCAGCCGGTGCTTGGTGCGATGGTTGAGGCCCGGCGGCGTATAGCCGGCCGTGGCCAGCGCAACCGCGCGGGCGCGCACCGTGCCACCCGGCGTTGTCAGGTGATGCACGCCGTCCTTGACCACCCAGCCCATCACCGGGCTGGCGGTGTGGATCTTGGCCCCCAGCTTGCGCGCCAGGCGGATATAGCTGAAGGCCAGTTTGCCCGCGTGAATGCAGGTGCCGTCCGGCTCCCACATGGCGCCATGGGCCTCTTGATCCTTGACGTGTTCCTCGTGCAGCTCTTCGCGGCCGAGGATGCGCGAGCCATAGCCGAAGGTCTCGTTCAGGAGTTTGCTTTCCTTTTCCAGCTTGGGCATCACCTTGGCGCGGTGGGCGATGTAGTAATGCCCGCCCGTCTGCGGATCGCAGTCGATATCGTCCGAGCCGATCAGGTCGTTGAACAGCTCGAACGCTTCGCAGACCTCGGCATGCATCATTTTGGCGGTATCGACGCCCCAGCGTTCGATCCATTGCGACCGCTTGAGACGGCCGGACGAGATCTGCGCCTGCCCGCCGTTGCGGGTGGAACAACCCCAGGCGACGGTATTGGCCTCGAGCACGGTGGCCTTGATGCCGTGTTCCTTTGCCAGGTGGATCGCGGTGGACAGCCCGGTATAGCCCGAGCCGATGATGACGACATCGACATCCATGTCGTGCGACACCGGGCCGTCATCCTCGGGCGGAGTGCCGGCGGTGCCGATCCAGTAGGTCGGCGCATGGTCCCGGTTATGGCCGGGGCCCGCATCGATGATCGGATCGTATTTCGGATCGTAGGTGGCCTTGGGCCAGTGACGTGGCCGCAGATCTTGAGCCATGAAAGTGTTCCTGTATGAAGGGCGGCGGGTTGGTCAGGCTTTGAAGGCGGGACGCGATTTGCGCAGGGCCTGCTTCACCACGATCATGCCGTCGCGCAGGGTAAAGAGATCGGCGCCCTGCGCCTCGATCCGCATGCCGTTGGCGTCGGTGCCGGAGAAGGTCCATTCCGACACGGCGCGGTCACCATGGACAAAGTGGCTGTGGTGGTCCCAATGCGCATCCTTCATCCCGGCCCAGACGGCGGAGAAAGCGTTGGCGATGGCCTCGGCGCCTTCGACCTTGTTGCCATAGGCATGATCGCCGCCGACGGTGTAGAACACGCAGTCATCGGCGAAATGGGTCATCACGGCATCGACGTCGTGACGGTTGAAGGCGTCGAACGTATCGGCGAGGTCCTGGGCGGTGAGGGTCTTGGTCATGGGAATATCTCCGGTATTTGGGTGTTATTTCTGGATCAGCTGGCTGTGTTCCCGATAGGGAACGACCAGCGTCGGGATGTCGGCGCGGCGCAGGACGCGGGTGGCGACCGTGCCGAGGAAGGTGTGGGTGAACCCGTGATCATGCGCGCCCAGCACGATCAGGTCGCAGCCGAGTTCCTTGGCCCGACGCAGGATCGCGTCGGCCGGGTGGCCATCGACCACCTCGATCGAGGTCACCTGGTCGCGGATACGGGTGCCTTCGGCATCCAGCGCCGCCCAGAATCGCTGCTGACGTTCTGCCAGTATCTGCTTGACCATCTCGTGGCGGCGCTGGACCGCCTTTTCGCGGGTCTCGGTGTTGAGGATGAACATCTCAAGCGTCACCCTGGCGTCATCGGACAGGGGTTCGTTGACATGCAGGACGTGGATCTGCGCCCCTGTGACCTCGGCCAGGCTGGCGGCATGGCGCAGCGCATAGGTGGAGTTCTGCGACAGGCTGGTGGCAAAGAGGATATTGGTGATCGTCGGTTTCATCGGTGTTTTCCTGTCGGGAATGACGTCAGTAGCCCATCATACGCGGCAACCAGAGCGAGAGCTGCGGGAAGAGGGCGATGATGAAGATCGCGATCGTGTTGACCGCAGCGAAAGGCAGCGCGCGCAGCGAGATCGTCTCAATCGAGATGTTCGAGATGCCCGATGCGATGAACAGGTTTTCACCCAGCGGCGGGGTCTGGAAACCGATG
The DNA here is from genome assembly GCF_025673445.1 of Ruegeria marisflavi. Lineage (NCBI taxonomy): Bacteria > Pseudomonadati > Pseudomonadota > Alphaproteobacteria > Rhodobacterales > Roseobacteraceae > Ruegeria > Ruegeria marisflavi. The sequence continues at coordinate 91,743 of NZ_JAOVQN010000014.1, read as the reverse complement.
CCAAGCGTACAGATCATCACCACCCCGAAATGGACCGGGTCGATCCCCATGGAATAGGCCACCGGCAGCATCACCGGCGCCAGGATCAGGATCGCCGCCAGCGTTTCCATGAACATGCCAACGAACAGCAGGAAGAAGATGATCAGTGTCCAGATGATGTAGAGGTTGTCGGTCAGCGACAGCATGCCGTTGGCGATGATCGCGGGGATCTGGTTTTCGACCAGAAGCCGGCCAAAGACGGTGGCGGTGAACAGGATCAGCAGCACGCGGCCGGTGAGCCAGGTCGTGGTTTCGAGCGAACGGTTGATCGAGTCGAAATTCAGTTCGCGGTAGATGAACACACCGACGAAGAGCGTGTAGAAGATCGCGACGATGGCGGCCTCGGTCGGGGTGAACCAGCCGGTGTAGATACCGCCGAGGATCACGACCGGCGCCATCAGCGACCAGAAGCCCCGGTAAAGCTCGCACAGGATGTTGCGGGCAGACCAGCCCTCGGTCATGCCTGTGTAGCCATGTTTGCGGCTCAGGATGTAGTTCATGATCAGGAGGCTTCCGGCGATGACAAAGGCCGGGACGAAGCCCGCGATGAACAGGACCGGGATCGAGACCGACTGGAAGGTGCCGAATTTCTCGACCGCTTCGGGCGGGGGCACCATGCCTAGCGCCGCGATGCCGAAGATCACCAGCGGGATCGAGGGCGGGATGACGATGCCAAGACCCCCGGCCGAGGCGGTGACCGCCGAGGCATAGCCACGGTCGTAGCCGCGCTGGATCATCGCCGGGATCATCAGCATGCCGACGGCTGCCGTGGTGGCCGGACCAGATCCCGAGATCGCGCCGAAGAACAGGCAGCCCACCACCGTGGCGGCGCCCATGCCGCCGGTGAAGGGACCGGCGAGGCTCTCGGCGATGTTGATCAGCCGCTTGGAAATGCCTGCGGCCTCCATCAGGGCGCCGGCCAGGATAAAGGCGGGCAGGGCCATCAGCGGGAAGGAGCCCACCGAGGTAAAGGCGATCTGCACGAACTTGATCGGGTTTTCATCGAGATAGAGGAAGGAGATCAGCGACGCGACACCCAGGGCCACGGTGATCGGCGCGCCGATCAGCAGCAGGACCAGGAACGAGCCGAACAGGATGGTGACGATTTCGTTTTCCATGGCGAATGCCCCTTACTTGACGTCGGATTGCTGTTGGGACTTCAGGTCGTCGAGGTCGATCTTGTCGGGATCGGCGATCTCTTCGCCCTTGACGAGGCGGCGCCAGTTCACCTGGAGGATGCGGATCGTCATCAGCGTGAAGGCGATGGGCAGGGCGATGTAGACCCAGCTCAGATGGATTCCAAGTGTCTGGGAAGACTGAAACTTGTTCATCTTGAAGAAGATGAAGTCGATCGTCAGGTAGATGAAGTAGACGTTGAAGAACAGCCAGAAGAGGTCGGCAAACCCTTCGAAATACTTCGCCCACGAGGCCGGGAAGAGCTTGAACTGAAAGGTGACGCGGTTATGGGCGCTCATCTTGGCGGCATAGCTGGCGCCGAAGAAAACGAACCAGACGAACATGTAGACCGACAGTTCCTCGATCCACGAGAACGAGTAGTCGAAGAATTGCCGCGACAGGATCTGTGTGAACAGAAGCCCCACGAACAGCACCAGAAGAATCCGGCAGATATAGCTTTCGATATTGTTGACGACGTACCAGAACTTGCTCATTGCGCCTCCTCCCTGAGGTGGCGCGCGCCGGGCGGGCGCGCGCCGTTCGTTCAAAGCGTCACTGCTGAACCGGCGCGCGGCCGAGCGTTTCCAGAACGGCGTTGAGCTTTTCCACGCCGCCGATCGAGTCGTAGAACTTGGGCCAGACGGCTTCGGTCGCCAGCTTGATGAACTCTTCCTCGCCGTTTTCCGGATCGGAGATCTCCATGCCCTTGGCGAGCAGGTCCTGCTTGATCGCGGCCTCGGAGTCGCGCAGGAACTGGGCGCTGGCCTGGGTTGCGGCCTGGCCAGCGTCGAGGATCATCTGCTGCTCGTCAGCCGATAGGCCCTGGAACAGGCTTTCGGAAATGATCAGCGGTTCGATCGAGAAGATGTAGCGGATGTTGGTGATGTATTTCTGGACTTCGTAGAACTTCATCGCGTTCACGGTCAGATACGGGTTGTCCTGCCCGTCAACGACCTGCTGTTGCAGCGCGGTGAAGGTTTCGGACCAGGCCATCGGCGTCGGGTTGATGCCCCAGGCCTTGTAGGTGTCGATCATGATCTCGTTCTTGGGGACGCGCACGACCAGGCCCTGAAGATCGGCCACCGATTTCACCGGCTTCTTGGAGTTGGTCAGCACGCGGAAGCCGGTATAGGTCCAGGCGATGATGCGAACGCCGGCGTCGTTGATGGTGTTCTGGGTCAGTTCCTCGCCGATCGGGCCCTGGGTCAGCTTTTCGGCCTCTTCAAGGCTGAGGATGACGTAGGGCAGCGAGAACACGCCAACGGTGGGCGAATAGGGCGTGATGTTGTTGATCGCCAGGAGCGACATGTCGAGCGTGCCCATCGCGGCATCGTTGACGGTCACTTCTTCGGAGCCGAGCTGGCCGTTGAGGAAAAGTGTGGCGGTGTGCTTGCCGCCGGATTTCTCTTCGAGCGCGGCGACAAAGGCCTTGCCGGTGGCTTCCTGAGCGCTGCCTGCGCTGTCGCCGACGGCGATCTTGAAGTTCTTCGCGTCAGCGGCACCGGCGCCGATCATCAGGGCGGCGATGGCAACGGCGGCTGCGGGTTTGAAGTGGGATAGGAATGTCATGAAATCCTCCAGGTTGACGTTCGCGCAAAACGCGAATGACCCGCCGCTGCCATATTCCTCCCGACCGCGGCGGGGATGGCGCTACCTATCGGCCGACCCAAAAACACGTTAGGGCCAGTTTTGTATTTGACTTAGACCAGAAAGAAGTCAAAATTTAGCATATGATCAAAACACGTGTTCCTCCGGACATATTCTTTCTTGACAAACAGTCGAAACGCCCCTTGCAGGGGCAAATCCGGGAAACGGTGATTGCGGCGATCCTGTCCCAGCAAGCTCCGCCCGGGACTGCTCTGCCGTCTTCGCGCCAGCTGGCGTCTCATCTTGGGATTGCAAGAATGACGGTGACGCTGGCCTATCAGGAACTGGTCGCGCAGGGATATGTCGAATCGATCAGCCGTGCCGGATACCGCGTTGCCGAGTCGGGCGCGGCGCACCGGATCGCTGTCAGCGACCCGGACTGGTCCGATGGATCCTCGGGGCGCTGGGAGCGATTCCTGTCCGATACGCTGGCGACCCGGCGGCGGGTGCTGAAGCCGGTGGACTGGCGCAGCTTGCCGTTTTCCTTTGTTTACGGGCAGATGGATACGGCGCTGTTCAACCATACCGCGTGGCGCAACTGTGCGCGGCAAGCGCTGGGCACCCGCGATTTCGATGCGATGGCGGGGGATATGGTCACGGCGGATGATCCGTTGCTTGTCAACTATATCCGGGCGCGGACCCTACCCCGGCGCGGTATCTCGGCCGACCCGGACCAGATCCTTGTGACCGTGGGCGCGCAGAACGCCCTTTGGTTGATCATCGCGCTCTTGGCGCGCCGGGGGCTGCGCGCGGTGTGCGAAAACCCGGGATACCCCGATACCGTGGCTGCCCTGCGGTGGCACGGGGCAGAGGTGGAGACGATCGACATCGACGAGCACGGGTTGCCGCCCAACCGGATTCCGCCGGGCACGGATGCGGTCTTTGTCACGCCCAGCCACCACGCGCCCACCAGTATCACCATGCCCAAGGCGCGGCGGCTACAATTGCTGGCCTATGCCGAAACCCATGATTTCATCGTGGTGGAGGATGATTACGAGTTCGAGATGAGCTATCTCGAACCGCCCAGCCCGGCGCTGAAGGCCTTTGACCGGACGGGCCGGGTGCTGTATGTCGGCAGTTTCTCGAAATCGCTGTTTCCGGGCCTCAGGCTGGGGTATCTGGTCGGTCCGCGCAGTGTGATCGCCGAGGCGCGCGAATTGCGGTCGCTGATGCTGCGCCATCCGGCCGGGCACCAGCAGCGGACGGCGGCATATTTCATGGCGCAGGGCCATTTCGACATGCAGATCCGCGATATGCGGCAGCAGTACGCGCGCCGCCGCGAGGCGATGCAGGCCGCGTTGGAGGCGCACAATTTCGAGATCGCGGGTGCGGCGCGATTTGGCGGATCCAGCCTTTGGGTCAAGGGGCCGGATGGACTCGATTCAACCGAGCTTGCGCACAGCCTCTTGCAGGACGGGGTGCTGATCGAGCCCGGCGCTCCGTTCTTTGATCGTCTGGATGGGCCGTGCCCGTTCTTTCGGCTGGGGTTTTCTTCGATCCCGGTGGATCGCATCGAACGGGGCATCGCGCTGATCGCGGAACATTCGGGCCGGCTGCTGTCGCGCTGAGCGACCTGCCCGGCGCCAAGGCGAAATCTTTTGATCTTCGCCGGGTTTCCTATATAGAGGCACATTCACTTCCGAGACCCGAGTCTGTCCATGTCCGTCAAAGCCCCGATCACCCAGGATGTCCTGACCCTTCCCCGCAAGCTGCCTGAGGGAAAGATCAACCTTGTCGGGCTGACCCGCGACCGGATGCGCGAGGTGCTGATCGTACATGGCACGCCCGAGAAACAGGCCAAGATGCGGGTGGGCCAGATCTGGCAATGGATCTATCAATGGGGCGTGCGCGATTTTGATGCGATGACCAACCTGGCCAAGGCGTATCGCGCGCAACTGGCCGAGCATTTCACCATCGAAATCCCCGAAGTCGTGACCCGGCAGGTGTCCGAGGACGGCACCCGCAAATACCTGGTCCGCATCGCGGGCGGGCACGAGGTGGAGGTGGTCTATATCCCTGAAGAGGATCGCGGCACGCTGTGTATCTCGTCGCAGGTGGGCTGCACGCTGACCTGTTCTTTTTGCCATACCGGTACCCAGAAGCTGGTGCGCAATCTGACCGCCGCCGAGATCGTGGGCCAGATCATGATGGCGCGCGATGATCTGGGCGAATGGCCCGTTCCCGGTGCGCCCAAGGATGAAACCCGCCTGTTGTCCAACATCGTGCTGATGGGCATGGGCGAGCCGCTCTATAATTTCGAGAACGTGCGCGACGCGATGAAGATCGCCATGGACCCCGAAGGCATCCAGCTGTCGCGTCGGCGCATCACCCTGTCGACCAGCGGTGTAGTGCCCGAGATCGCGCGGACGGCGGAAGAGATCGGGTGCCTTCTCGCGATCTCGTTCCATGCCACGACGGACGAGGTGCGCGACGTGCTGGTGCCGATCAACAAGCGCTGGAACATCGAAGAGCTGCTGACCGCGCTGGCGGCCTATCCCAATGCGTCGAACTCCGAGCGGATTACCTTTGAATACGTGATGCTGGACGGGGTGAACGACAGCGACGCCGATGCCTATCGCCTGCTGGACCATATCAAGCGCCACAAGATCCCGGCCAAGATCAACCTGATCCCGTTCAACGAATGGCCCGGCGCGCCTTATAAGCGGTCGTCGAACAACCGTATCCGCGCATTCGCCAACATCATCTATCAGGCGGGCTATGCCGCGCCGATCCGCAAGACGCGCGGCGACGATATCATGGCCGCCTGCGGGCAGTTGAAATCGGCCACCGAACGGGCGCGCAAATCCAGAAAGCAGATTGAGGCCGAGGCCGGTCTGGGCGACTGACGCTCAGTCGCCGAACCGATGGCTGATGAGCCGGTTGGCAATGTCGCGCCGGACCTCGTCGGGCTGCGCGTTGAGCGCCTGCACCAACCCGCGCATCTCGGCGCGAAGCCCGTGCAACTGGTCGATCAGCGAGATCATCAGGCCGATGGTCTCGGGCTCGGCTTCGTACTGGTCGTGCAGGTCACAGGCCAGTTCCAGCCGCGCGATATCGATCTCCTGATACATCGGGCCGGTCTCGGTCTGGGCCGGGATCACGATATGGGCCGCGCAATATTCGACCAGACGCCCCTCGGTCAGGCGTGACACACGGGCGATGACTTCGCTCTCGCTGAAGAACGGGGTCATGTCGGCATCCCCTTTCTTGGGTTGTAGGAATGGGATTTGCGCCAGTTTTCCATGAAATCGCGCAACCCGTCGTCGACGCGGTCGGGCATGACGATCGTAATCTCAACCAGTTGGTCGCCCCGCCCGGTTCCGCCGCGCTGGCGCACGCCCTTGCCCTTGAGCCGCAGTGTCTTGCCGGTGCTGGTGCCGGGCGGGATGGTTACGGCGACCGGCCCGTCGATGGTCGGCGTCGCCACCTTGCCGCCCAGAACCGCCTCGTCCAGTGTGATCGGCAGGGTCAGGTGAATATCGTCGCCCTCGCGCCGGAAAACGGGGTGTGGCGCCACCGAGATCGTGACCAGCGCATCGCCCGCAGGCCCGCCGCCAAAGCCCGGATCCCCCTTGCCGCGCAGCCGGATCGTCTGGCCATCGGCGACGCCAACCGGGATGCTGACCTCGAGCCGGTCGCCATTGGGTAAAGTGATCGGTTTGGTCGCGCCAAACACCGCATCGAGAAACGAGATCTGCATCGCATAGCGGCGATCCTGCCCCGGCGCGCGAAATTCTTGGGAACGTCCCGCACCGCCCTGCCTGCGCATGAACTCGGCAAAGATATCGGACATGTCCTCGTACTCGCCCTGTGCCTGGGCGCGGCGATAGGGGTTGCCGGCGGCCTCGGAATAGCTGCGGTAATACTGTTGCTGCGGTTTCTCCTGGCCCGAGGCGTCGACCTCGCCCCGGTCGAACCGGGCGCGGGTTTCGGGATCTTTCAGCAGGTCATAGGCCGCAGCGGCCGCCTTGAACCGCGCTTCGGCGGCGGTATCCCCCGGTTTCAGGTCCGGGTGACACTCCTTGGCGATCTTGCGATACGCTTTCTTGATTTCATCCTGCGACGCTGTCTTGGACAGGCCAAGGGCCGCATAGGGGTCGGTGCTCATGTCTGGCTCGTCATCCGTGTCTGGCGCGTTTCCTGCGCCGGGGATTAGAGCACGGGGTAAGCGATGCCGCAAAGAGGCGTCTTGGCGCAGCGACCCAAGTGGCGGTTTTTCTGGTTTTTCCGCCTCGGAAGTATAACATCCGATAAAGATTAACGGGGAGTATCGGACGTGTATCGCACCATGCTGTCAATTGCGGCCATTCTGGCCGGCAACGCCATAGGCCTTTTGCTGGCCGCGCTCTTGCTCGACGGGTTTTCCATCGCGCCCCTGTCGTTCATTTTTGTCGTGGCAATCTTTTCGCTGATTCAGGTGGTGGCGGGGCCGCTGATCAACAAGCTCAGCGAAAAGAACCTGCCCGCGCTCCAGGGCGGGGTGGCTCTGGTCGTCATCTTTGTGGGCCTGCTCGTGACCGAGATGCTGACATCCGGCCTGGTGATCGGCGGCGTGACGAACCTGTTGCTCGCCACGCTCTTGGTCTGGATCGGGGCGCTGATCGCCGGGATCGTCCTGCCGATCTACGTGTTCAAGGAACTGCGGGAAAACAAGGCGAAATAGCGCTCAGACCACCCCGTCGAGCGACGTTTTCAACGCCTGCCACAGTTCTTCAACCGGCTCGCAGCCGATCGAGAGGCGGACAAAGCCGGGATCGACCGCATCGCCCCAGCGGATGCGGCGCTCGGCCGAGCTGTGCACACCGCCGAACGAGGTGGCCGGTCGCAGCAGCGGGCATGTGTTGATGAACCGCTCGGCCTTGACGGCATTTTCCAGCGTCAGCGACATCAGGAAACCAAACCGCTGCATCTGGCCGCGCGCCAGATTATGCGCCGGGTCGGTCGGCAGGCCCGGGTACCGGACCGCCCTGACCACGGGATGTTGGGCCAGGCGCGGGGCCAGAACCTCGGCCGAGGAGCACATCCGGTCGTACCGCACTTCCAGCGTCTCCAGCCCGCGATGCAAGAGCCAGGCCTCGTGTGGGCCGGGGATGGCGCCGGAAATGCGGCGCCAATCGTCCACCGCCTGCAACAGGTCACTGTCGCGGGTGGCGACATGACCCATCAGCAGGTCGGAATGGCCGCCCATCGCCTTGGTGTCCGAGGCGACCACCATGTCGATGCCCAGGTCGAGCGGCCGCTGCCCCAGCGGCGTCATCGTGGTGTTGTCGCAGATCGTGATCCCGCCCGCAGCGCGCACCGCACCCGCGACGGCCGCGAGGTCGATCAGGTCCAGGCCAGGGTTCGACGGCGTTTCCAGGAACACTACGTCAAACCCGGCAAACCCTCCGGCGGCGAATTCCGCAGTCGGACGCTCCACCACCTCGACCCCGAGCTGGCGCAAGTAGCGGTCGGACAACAGCCGCGTCACGTAATAGCCATCGCCGGGGATCAAGAGCCGCTGGCCCGCCTTCAGCGTTGCAAACAGCGCCGCCGAGATCGCCCCCATGCCGGACGGAAAGACGCGGCAGGGCGCCGCTTCGAGATGCTCCAGCGCATGTTCCAGCGCCACCCAGGTCGCGTTGTGCACGCGGCCGTAGTTGGAGAAACTCCCCGGCTCGCCGGGCAGGTGATACATGCTGGACTGTACCAGCGGCAGGGCCACAGGATCGCCTTTGGACAAGGCATTGCCACGCAGATGCAGAAAGGCGCCCATGTCGGGGCCTTGGCGTTCGGTGTCGTCCATTCAAGGTCTCCAATGATCTTCGACGCAGGTCTAGCACCCTGTCCGCAGGGCTGAAAGAGGCGCGCGCGTTTGCGCTTCTTTCTGGTCTGAAATACTCCGGGGGAGCCGCGGCTCTGCTGCGGCGGGGGCAGAGCCCCCTTTTTTGCCCGCCCTTGTTTTTCCTCATTCGTGTTCAATTTCCGCCCTGATCAACAGTCAGTTTCGAAATTGGCAACAACGCCATGGAGGACAGGAAATGGCACAGGCAGATATCGGTGGCGCAATGATTGAGGCAGGCGTTCTGGACCTGCTGCAACGCGAACGGGCCAAGGCGCTGAGCGCGCGCGAGTGGAAATTCCGGTTGATGGGCTACGGCTATGCCATCAAGGACGTCAAGGGCGCCCAGGTGGTGACCAAACTGCCGCAGGGCATCGAACTGGGTATTCTGCCCACACATATGAACTGACCGGGGCCCGCTCCGGTCAGACCGAAACTGCCGCAGGTCCGCCCATGGCCCGGGTCATGGTACCGCCTTCGGCCGGGTCGGTATCCTTGCGCATGTGCAGGACCGTGTCCCGCACGCGGTTCCAGGTGCCTTCGTCGGGATAGATCATCACGATCAGCCCCTCGGTCGGGCTTATCCGTACAAGATGGCCGCCCACTGCGCCCATCGCCTTGATCTGGTTCAGTTTGTCCCGCGCGCTGGCGATCAGCGCCGTCTCGTTCAACGACGCATCATAGGTCCAGCTGGATACCGTCACATAGGCCATCACGTCCTCCCGCCTTGGCTCAGCGAGGACAGTCTAGCACGAATCGCCTCAGCGGCCGGGAATACTGTCGCGTGGGGGCGCCGGTTCCCAGTTTTCGATGATCTCCACCGCCTCTTGCGCGGTTTCGACAAAGCGGAACAGGTCCAGATCCTCGGCCGAGATCGTGCCGGCATCGGCCAGCGCTTTCCAGTTGATCACCCGCTCCCAGAACTCACGCCCGAAGAGCAGGAAGGGCACCCGCTCCATACGGCCGGTCTGGATCAGGGTCAGGGATTCGAACAGCTCGTCCAGCGTGCCGAACCCGCCGGGAAAGATGGTAATCGCCCGCGCGCGCATCAGAAAATGCATCTTGCGGATCGCGAAATAGTGGAAGTTGAAGCTCAGTTCCGGCGTCACATAGGCGTTCGGCGCCTGTTCGTGCGGCAGCACGATGTTGAGCCCGATGGAACAGCCGCCCGCCTCTTGCGCGCCCCGGTTGCCCGCCTCCATCACGCCGGGGCCGCCGCCGGTGCAGATCACCATTTCCTGGCACCCGCTGAGTTTCGACTTCTCGGTGATCAGGCGGGCGAATTCGCGCGCCTCGTCATAGTATTTCGACAGTTCCGCCAGCGTCTGGGTGCGCGCCTTGTCCTTGTTGGCGGGCGCGGGAATGCGGGCGCCGCCGAACAGGACCACGGTCGAGGTGATGTTGCGCTCGGCCATCATCATTTCCGGCTTGAGCAGTTCCAGTTGCAGCCGCACCGGGCGCAGCTCGTCGCGGCACAGGAAATCTTCGTCGGCAAAGGCGAGCCGGTAGGCTGCCGAGCGGGTCTGCGGCGTATCCGGCACGTGGCGTGCCGTCGATCGGTCGGTATGGGCGTCGCGGAACGGGCTTTGGCGGTCGTCTCTCATGGCGCGGGCTTCCCTGCTTGCGTCTTTCTCTCTGAGCTATAGGGTTCGCGGGGCAAGTGCCAGAGGCAGAGCGGCAAAGAGGGCGAGAGATGGACTGGACGGCAGAGATTTCGGCGGCGGCGGAGCGTATCGCGGGGCATGTGCAGGTGACGCCGGTGATGTCAACGAAGGGGTTCGGCCTGTCCCACCCGGTCGAGATGAAGCTGGAGCACATGCAGCATACCGGCAGTTTCAAGGCACGCGGAGCATTCAACACCTTGCTGGCCAGCGAAGTGCCCGCCGCTGGCGTTGTGGCCGCCTCGGGAGGAAATCACGGGGCGGCGGCGGCCTATGCGGCGCGCGCGCTGGGTCATCCGGCCAAGATATTCGTGCCTGAGATTGCGGGCCCATCCAAGATCGCGCTGATCCGGGGCATTGGTGCCGATCTCGCGGTGGTGCCGGGTGAATATGCCAATGCACTGACGCTAGCGCGCCAGCACGAGGCTGATACCGGCGCGATGCAGATTCATGCCTATGATGCGCCGCTGACGGTGGCGGGGCAGGGGACATGTTTTGCCGAATGGGACGCGCAGGGGCTGGAGGCCGATACAGTGCTGATCGCGGTCGGTGGCGGAGGCCTGATCGCAGGCGCACTGACCTGGTGGCAGGGCGCGCGTAAGGTGGTCGCGGTCGAGCCGGAGACCTCCTGTGCCCTGCATGCTGCGCTGGCGGCGAATGGGCCGGTCGATGTCGATGTGTCGGGTATTGCCGCAAATGCGCTGGGCGCGCGGCGGATCGGCGAGATCTGTTTCGGGCTTTCGCAGGGGGCGGTGACCTCGGTTCTGGTGCCCGATGCCGCCATCGCCCAGGCGCAGCACGCGCTCTGGTCGGAACGGCGGATCCTGGTGGAGCCTGCGGGCGCCACGGCGCTGGCGGCGCTGATGTGTGGCGCCTATCGGTCGGAGCCGGGCGAACGGGTCGCGGTGCTGGTCTGTGGCGGCAATATCGCGCCCGATCCCTTCGCGGGCTAAAAAGACGGCGCCTGCTGGGAGGCTTGGCGCAAACTGCTCAAGCCATGTCGCATTGCGCCAAGGCCCGCGCTTGCGTATAGGCGACACCAACATCACGCATTGATCAGGGAGCAAGACCTCATGTCCAACGCACAGCTGGAAGCCGCCATCGAGGCCGCCTGGGAGGCCCGCGACACAATCACCCCCGCAACCACAGGCGAGGCTCGCGAGGCCATCGAGGAAACCCTGAACGCGCTGGATGGTGGCAAACTTCGCGTGGCCGAGAAACAGGCCGATGGCAGCTGGCACGTGAACCAGTGGGCCAAGAAGGCGGTGCTGCTGGGCTTCCGCATCAAGGATATGGAAATCCAGTCGGGTGGCCCGCAGGGCGGCGGCTGGTGGGACAAGGTGGACAGCAAGTTCGCCGGCTGGGGCGAGAACCAGTGGAAGGCCGCGGGCTTTCGCGCGGTGCCCAACTGCGTGGTGCGCAAATCGGCCTATATCGCGCCGGGCGTGGTGCTGATGCCGTCCTTCATCAACCTCGGCGCCTATGTCGACAGCGGCACCATGGTCGATACCTGGGCAACGGTGGGTTCCTGCGCCCAGATCGGCAAGAACGTGCACCTGTCGGGTGGTGTCGGTATTGGCGGCGTGCTGGAGCCGATGCAGGCCGGGCCCACCATCATCGAGGACAATTGTTTTATTGGCGCGCGCTCCGAGGTGGTCGAGGGCTGCATCATTCGCGAGGGTTCGGTGCTGGGCATGGGGGTCTATATCGGCAAGTCGACCAAGATCGTCGATCGCGAGACCGGCGAAGTCATGTATGGCGAAGTGCCGCCCTATTCGGTGGTGGTCTCGGGGTCGATGCCGACAACCGGCGGCATCAGTCTCTATTGCGCGGTGATCGTCAAGCGCGTTGACGAGAAGACCCGGTCCAAGACCGGCATCAACGAGTTGCTGCGCGACTGATCCGGCAACACCGATTTCGAACCAGGCCGCGGCAGGGTTTGCCGCGGCTTTTCCATGTCCGTCAGGCGCGCAACAGTGCCCGCGCCTCGTATCCGCGCAGTGCCGGGCGCACCGATGGGCCATAGCCATAGCCCGGCGCCGAGAGATCCGGCATCAGGCGCAGGACCTCATCGCGGGTTTCGCGATCAAAGGCGCTGAGCGACAGGTCGCCCGGGTGATAGCTTTCGCTTTCCAGCCCGTCCGCGCAAATCACCTGATGCCGGTCGAACAGGATATGGACATAGGTGACCGGCCGTCCATCGGCGCAGCGGCGGATTGTGCGCCCGTTTTCCAGGTCCTTCGCCTTGACCAGAACCTCGGCCGCGCCGAACAGCAGTTCGGATTGCGGCAGTTCGAGCAGTATCCGGTGGTTGGGGGAAACCGCCACGGCGCCATGCCGCCCCAAGGCGCCCCGCGAGATCAGAATGGGCGCGTCGGGCCCCTCGGCGATGCGCCGGGTGTATCCGACCCAGCGCACCGGCTGCGGCCCGTGGTCCTTGGTGAACACCTTGTCGCCGGGCCTGAGGGTTTCGACGGCGATCTTGCCTTGCGGCGTGTCGATCAGGGTGCCCGCGACGAAACAGGGGGTCGTGTTGATGGTGACAAAGGCAGTGTCGGTGTTTCCCACCGCATCCGTCACCTGATAGGAAAGCGCGTTCGAGCTTGCCTCGGAGCCATCGGAATCGATGGTAAAGGTGCCATCGGCGTTCAGGGTGATGGTTTCGCCGGTGGACAGCGTCACGGTATCCCCAGCCGAGACCGGTTGTCCGTTGATCATGGTGATGGTGAGCGTTCCGCCCGCCGCCGAACTGTCATTCCCCAGCACATCGACCGTTTCCGCGTTTTCACCCGTCACCTCGACCGTGTCGTCTTCGGCGATCAGGGCGGTCTGGATTGAATCCCCTGCAATCAAGAGGTTGGAATCGTAAACCCCGTCCCCGGCATCGGCGATGGCGATCTTTACGTGTTAATCTCACCGGGATTGACCGGCGCCTTGAGCGTCAGCGTGACAGTGAATCCATCCATCTCGGTATTGGCGATCTCGGCGTTGGCCGGATTGTCGACATAGAGGCTGGAATTGGTTTCGTCATCGATATTGTCGATCGTGATGTCGCCGCCACCGATGGACAGTTCCGCCTGAACACCGTTCACCCAGATGCCCACCGCGTCGTTGAAGCCGGACCCGACATATTCCAGATACTCCTCTGATGAAAACACCACCTGCATGGTCAGGGTGGAGCCTTCGGGGATGAAACTGGCCTCGAAAACCGAGGCGTCATAGGTTTGGGCGCCTGCCATCTCGGTCAGTTGCGAGTCGCCCGTGAGGTGATGATTTGTGCTGGTTCCGGCAGAGGTATTGGCGTCGCCGGAACTGTTAGTGATCGAGGTCGCCTTACCGGTGGACAGGATCACGCCGGTGTCCGATGGCGTGATATCGGGTGCGACGGTATCACCATCGGAATAGATGCCCGAGGCCGAGGCGGCGCCGGTGTAATCGGCTGACACGATCTGAATGCCGTTGCCGAACATGGCGTTGGCCATGTCCATGGCCGAGGCTGACGTGTCGATGGACAATTCGCTGGCGGTAGGCATCGGGCTGGAATCCGGTCAGTTGCGTCCGTTCCGGGATAATCCGCCCAGCTTTCTAAGACCTTTATCCCGGGCTGTGCAGCAGCGTATCGGCGCCCGCGATTTCCGGACAGTTTGTATCAAGTTGACGTCTTGCAGGGCGCGCGCTAAGGCGGCGCCATGGAAAAGCCCCGCAAAGAATCCCGCCAGCAGGTGTTCACGCTTGTCGTCCAGATAGGGCGCAAGGCAGGCGATGGCCTGCCTGACGGTGCCACCGGCGCCGCCCTGATGTGTTATGCCAGCGGCGTGGACGAGGCCGAGGCGGTCCGCGAAACGGTTGCGATCCTGAAACAGGCCGATACCGCGCCGCTGGATGTCACCGGCTATGGCACGCTGGAAGAGCGCGAGGCGCAGGGCCACGAGATCGACGCCGAAGAGCGCGCACTGATGCAGCGGGCGCTGGACGAGAACGCGGTGATCGTGGCGCAGATGACGCCGTTTTTCGGCGACGAGATGGACTGAGCAGGGTCAGTTTCGCGCGCCGAACCACTTGCGATAGATCTGGTCATATGTGCCGTCCTCGCGCAGGGCGAGCAGGGCCTGGTTGACCTCTTCCACCCGTGCCGAGCCGGTGGGGAAGGCGATGCCATAGTTTTCCCGCAGGAACACCGACCCGGTGGTCGCGGCCTTGCCCCGGCCGCGATGGGTTGCGTAATAGGCTAGGATCGGTGCGTCGAACACCAGCGCGTCGACGTCGCCAGCCTCGAAGGCCGTCAGCATGGCCTCCAGCCCGTCGTAGGCGGCAAAGTCGATTTCGCGGCGCGACAGGAAGGCGGCGGCGGTCGAACCTTCGACCGTTCCTACGCTGCGGCCGTAGAGATCATTGACCGAATTGACCGAACCGCTGATCGCCTCGACCGTCATCACCGATGTGATGCGGGCGGTGAACACCGACACGATGAACAGCGACGACACCACCAGCAGAACCCCGAACATGCGCCCGAAGGCGGTGCGCGGCACGCGCTCCTCGAACCCGCCATTGACCACCAGGTTCAGCGCCCACCAGAACGAGGGGAACCAGGCCTCGTCCAGCGACCGGTCGAAATAGGGCTGGGCGCGGCGTTCGAAATACCACATGACCATGCCGCCGGTCAGCAGGATGACAAAGGCGATGCCGATGGCCAGAAACAAATCGCGCGACATCAACGCGCGCAGCAGCGCCGGAACAGCCGATTGTTCTTCGGGCACAAGAATCTGCAAGCCGGATTCAAAGATAGGCTGGCTGAAATCCATTCGCGTTTCCCGCGCCGCGGTGATCGAGATATTGGCGATGGCCAAATCGGCCTCACCCGTCTGGACGGTGTTGAGCATGTCGGCGAATCTGTCCTTCTGCTCAATGCTGTACTGCCAGCCCAGCGTTTCGGACAGCGCCGCCAGAAGGTCCATCGAAAACCCGGCCTCGCCGCCCTTGTCGGCAAAGGAAAAGGGCGGTCGCTCGACCGTGGCGACCGTAAGCGTTTGTGCCAGAAGGCCCTGGCTCCAGAGTACGGCCAGAGTTGTCAGGATAAGAAACAATTTGCGCATTGTTTTGGTCACGTCCGGTTTTTAGACCCTTTAAGCGGGTCTCCTCTTGCAGGCAACCCGGCCCTGAGGTCACTCTGCCGTCAAACAAGGGCAATGTGCCGGGCTTGCAACCGGTATTCGAGATTGGGGAGCATGTGGAATGCAGAAAGCCGACAGCATTATTCTGGGCGGGCGGGTCCTGACACAGGACCAACACATGCCGAGAGCCGAAGCGCTGGCGATCGCGGGCGGGCGGATTCTGGCCGTTGGATCGGATGCCGAGATGCGCGCGCTGGCGGGGCCCGAGACCGAGGTGATCGAGGCCGGTGGCGCGACGGTGCTGCCCGGGTTTGTCGAAAGCCACCTGCATCTGTTCATCGGCGGAGCCGAGCTGGACCAGGTGCATCTGCACGGCACCGCCGACCCGGAAACCGCCCGGCGCAAGCTGGCCGAAGGGGCGGCGCGCAGCCCCGGTTCAGGACTGCTGGTGGCGCAGGGGCCGGGATATGCGCTGTTTGACGGGTGGGTGCCGCGTCTGCTGCTGGACGATCTCATGCCGGATCGCCCGCTGGCGCTGGTGGCCGATGACCACCACACGGTCTGGGCCAACACACGAGCGCTGGAGCTGGCGGGTGTGCTGCACGGGCGTGAAACCCCGGACGGGCACGAGGTGGTGATGGGCGAAGACGGGCTGGCCAACGGCATGCTGCTGGAGCCCGAGGCCTATGCACCGGTGCTGAGCCTGAGCGGCTATTACCGCGCGATGCAGGGTCTGGCGGTGGGCACCGAGCCAGACCCGGCACCGGATGCCGCGCAGCGTGCCGGGGATCTGGAGGCACTGGCGCGTGGTCTGGCGCATGCCAATGCGCATGGGGTGACCTCGATCGTCAACATGGACGGCAACCTATACACGCTCGACCTGCTCGACCAGTTGCGTGCCGAGGGGCGGCTGACGGCGCGGGTGCGAGTGCCGTTCCATTTCCTGCCCGAGATGGACGATGCCGAACTGGAACGCGCCAGCGAGATGCACGCGCGCTGGAATGACGAGTGGCTGGCCTCGGGTTTTGTCAAACTGTTCATGGACGGGGTGATCGAAAGCAACACCGCCTTCATGAAGGCGGATTATCCGGGCCGTCCCGGATGGCGCGCCCATGGCCGGTTTTCGGCGGAGCGGTTTGCCAGACTTGCGACTGATATCGACCGGCGGGGCTTGCAGATCGCGGTGCATTCCATCGGCGATGCAGCGACCTCGCGCGTGCTCGATGGCTATGCGGCGGCGCGCGCGGCCAACGGCGACAGCGGTCTGCGGCACCGGATCGAGCATATCGAGGTGATAGACCCGGCCGATATTCCGCGACTGGCCGAACTTGGTGTGATCGCCTCGATGCAGCCGATGCATGTGCCGGGGACAGGGTTCCCGCTGGAACCGGCGCAGAGCGCCATCGGGCGCGCACGCTGGCCGGACAGCTATCCGGTGCGTCGGATCAAGGATGCCGGTATTGCCGTCGCACTGGCGTCGGACTGGCCGGTGACCGACATTTCGGTGATGCGGGGCATTCATGCCGCCGTGTCCCGGCAAAGCTGGTGCGCCGAACAGGGAGATCCGCGCCTGACGCTCGCCGAGACGCTGGAGGGCTATACGCTGGGCGGCGCCTTTGCCGAGAGGACCGAGGCGATCAAGGGCAGCCTGACCCCCGGCAAGCTGGCCGATGTGATCATTCTGGACACTGACCTGGAGGCTGTCGAGCCTGTCGATCTGGAACGGGTAGCGGTGCGTCGCACGATCTGTGGCGGGCGCACGGTCTATCAGCAGGATTGATGCGCCGCGCGCCGCTCAGGCGGCGCGGGCTTCTGCCAGAATGCGGGCGTCGAACGAGCGCAGGACAATATGCGAGGGCCGGCCGTGGTCCGGCAGCCGGCTGCGCTCGCATCCGGCAAAGATGCTGGCGGCAAGGTGCAGGGGGCGACGATGCAACCTGCCTATATAGAGGCTTTCGGCCAGCGTTCCTGCGGTGACAATCGCTTCGCCCGAGGGCAGCAGCAGCTGCGAATAGGTGATCGTCAGCCCGGCACGCGCGGGCATGACGGAGTGGCCACCGACCAGGTGGCGCGCCGAGACCAGAACCGCCTCGCGCCCGAACAGGTATTCAACCTCGGTTCCTGAGAGCAGCAGCCGCTGTGACGGCGCAACCACGATGTTTTGCCTGAGCCCAAAATAAGGTCTTCGGATTGTTAGCGGCGCAGTACTGCCGAAGGCAGGAACCGTGCGGCTGACCTTGTGCAGGACAGGAACCGCGTCGCCGTTGGCAGAAATCACTGTGTCGCCCCGCTGGATCTCTCTCAGTTCGCGGTACCCCGCCGGGGTTGCGATGGGCGTGTCCGGCAGCAGCGACGGCATTGGGCCGACCGGCTCGATCCGGTTTGACAGGGCGAAATAGACCATATCCTGAGACACGAACCTGTGGCCGCCCTCGGTAAACAGCGCCTTGAGATCGTCGGTCCTGAGGGGGGGAGGAGAGTCGATCTGGACCAGCAGCGGAAACTCCCGTTCCTCGTGTTCCAGCGCAATCCAGCCCGCCCGCGCCGGTGCGTCCCAGGCGTAGCTGAGCCGGAGCGTTTCAAGCCGCCCGCTGTCGGCGACGTTCAGCACCTGATGCAGGACCGACCCGCCCTGGTTAACGATCAGGATCAGTCCGCCACCGGGAATTGCCTGAAGGGACAGGTGGAACGGCCAGGTGCCCTGCCGTTCGTATTGAAGCAAGAACCTTGGCCGGTTCGCGTTTGGCAGACGGGTTTCGAAAACCAGGGTGCCGCGCACCATCAGATCTTCTTCGGCGATGTTGCCCTGCTCTGCCGGGCGCTGCCGGGGCGTCAGCCCGTCGGGCGAGAACTTGTCGATGCCGGGGGCGGAAACGGCGATCCAGCTCATCTTAGGCCACCTTTCTTGGCGTCGCCAGCAATAGCGCCTCGTATTGGCGCAGGATCCGTCTGGCCGCCGGACCGTACCCCTCGCCGGTTCGCGGATCGAGTTCCGGAAACAGATCGCAGATTTCAGCGAGAATCGCGTCGTCGAACAGGGTCCCGATCTGTGGTCCGGGCAAAAAGCTCTCGCTGGCCAGCCCCTCGGAATAGATCACCTCGTGCCGGTCGAACATGACGTGGACATAGGTGACGCGCCCGCCGGGAACTTGCAGAACGGTGCGCCCGTTGACCAGGTCGGCGGCAGTGATCAGCACCTCAGGTTCGCCGAACCACAATTCGCTGAGAACATCGCGCACCAGGATCCGGTGCTGTGGCGAGACCATCAGGTCGCGATGCCGGCCAAAGGCCCCTGCCTTGATGAGAATGGGCGCGAGAGGACCCTCGGCATCGACGGTACGTTCGCCAACCCAGCGCACCTCTTGCGGGCCATGGTCGCGCGTCAGCACCATATCGCCCGGTGTCAGCCGTTCGACCTGGCGTTCGCCATCGGGGGTGTCGATCAGCGTCCCGGCCACGAAACAGGGGATCGAGTTGATATTGACCAAACCGGTATCGGTATTGGTGCCGTTGGTAACCGTATAGGTGAAGTTGAAATGCTCGACATCGCTGTCACCAATGACAGTGATGGTGCCGTCGGCGTTCAACTGAACGCTCTGCCCCGTTTGCAGGGTGATGATGCTGCCAGCGGTGACGGGAATGCCGTTTAAATGCGTGATGGTCAGCGTCGCACCGGACGGGTTGATGTCGTTGTCCAGGATATCGAGCGTCACTTGACCATCCGGATACATGGTGCTGTGATCGGCGACCGCGATCAGACGGGTCTGAAGGCTGTTGGCGGCGATCAGGAGGTTGGAGTCATAACTGCTGTCCGAGACATCCGCGACCCCGAGACGAATGGTGTTCACAACGCCGGGGATCACGTTCATCGTCAGGGTCATGGTGACCGTCAGGCCATCCATTTCCGTGTTATAGGCGTCGTTGGTGTTGTCCAGAAACAGGTTCTGGTTGCTTGTCGCGTTGATGTTGCCGGGATCCGTGTCGCCATTGCCAATCTCGAGGTTGGCCTGGACGCCATTGACCCAGACGCCGACAAAGTCCTGATAGATGGAGTTCTCGAACTCGGGATATTCCTCGGAAGAGAAGACGAATTGCATCGTCATCACGTTCGCATCGGGGATGAAGCTGACGTCCAGATAAGAGGCGTCATAGGTGTTTGTGCCTGCGGCGGCGTTGAAATCGGGGTTGTTGTTCTGGCCCGAGGTATTGGTCGAGGTGTTGGCCGACCGGTTCGGATCGCCGCCCGAGCGGGTGAAATCCGTGGCCCGGCCGGTGGACAGGATGATCCCGGTATCGCCCGGTGTCGCGCCGGGCGCCAGCGCATCGCCGTTGGAGTAGATCGCCGAGGACCGGCCCCAACCCGAATAGGAGGCACTGACAACGGTCACCCCGTCACCGAATATGGTCTGCGCCATCTGCATCGCAGACGCGCTGGTATTGTATGTCAGTTCGGCGCCCGTGGCCATTTTCTGCCCCAACCTGGTTCCGTCAAGGCAGAGCAAGCAGACCGTATTGATCCCGGTCCGATACAGTGAACCGGCCGCGTCTGATGCGCGGTTGTGTTCGGTTCAGCCTGTTCAAGGCGATATGCTCGAAACCCTGCCTCGGGTCTTGTTTTTTTGTTTATCAACCTTAGCACGAACAAATTTGCGTTGTTAAGCGGATATCTGCGCAAAAGGCTTGGCAATGCAGCGTTTTCGTCACAAATGTGGCGCCCAGACGATGCGTAGCTGCTCAAGGAGCCCGCCCATGACCACAGATGCCGCCCGGTTGACCGCCGATCTGATCCGTTGCGCTTCGGTCACGCCCGAGGATGACGGCGCGCTGGATGTCGTGGAAAGCGTGCTCGCGCAGGCCGGGTTCTCCTGTGTCCGGGTCGATCGCGGCGGGGTGCGCAACCTGTTTGCCCGCTGGGGCGACAAGGCGCATCCGCGCACCTTCGGGTTCAACGGGCATACGGATGTGGTGCCGGTGGGCGATGCGGCGGCCTGGACGATGCCGCCTTTTGGGGCGCAGGAGAAAGACGGGTTTCTTTATGGCCGCGGCGCGACGGACATGAAATCGGGCGTTGCGGCCTTTGCCGCCGCGGCGGTGGATTTCGTGACGCAGACACCGCCCGACGGGGCGGTGATCCTGACCATCACCGGGGATGAGGAAGGCGAGTCCATCGACGGCACCACGGCGCTCCTTGACTATATGGTAAAGGCGGGCGAGCGGATGTCGGCCTGCCTGGTGGGAGAGCCGACCTGTCCCGACCGGATGGGCGAGATGATGAAGATCGGGCGGCGCGGGTCGATGTCGGCCTGGTTCACGGTGACCGGGGTGCAGGGGCATTCGGCCTATCCGCACCGGGCGAAAAACCCGCTGCCGGCAATGGCGCGGCTGATGGATCGTTTGGCCAGCCACACCCTGGACGAGGGCACCGACCATTTCGACGCGTCCACATTGGCGGTGGTCACCATCGACACCGGTAATCCCGCGACCAACGTGATCCCGGCGCAGAGTCGCGCGGCGGTCAATATCCGGTTCAACGACCTGCACTCGGGTGCCAGCCTGACCGCCTGGATGCAGGGCGAGGCCGACCGGGTGGCCGAGGAATTCGGCGTCGCGGTCGAGATGAAGGTGAAGATTTCGGGCGACAGCTTCCTCACCCCGCCCGGTGCGCTGTCCGATCTGGTGGCGGCCGCGGTCGAGGCGGAAACCGGCGTGGCACCAGTGCTGTCGACCTCGGGCGGGACCTCGGACGCGCGCTTTGTCAAGGATCACTGCCCGGTGGTGGAATTCGGGCTGGTGGGCCGCACCATGCATCAGGTGGACGAACGGGTGGAGATCGCCCAGATCCATCAGCTCAAGGCCATCTATGGCCGGATCCTGCGGGACTATTTCGCCTGAGCCAGAGCGATGCGGCGAACGCTGGTCATCATGGTCAAGGAACCGCGCCCGGGCCGGGTGAAAACCCGTCTGGGGCGCGATATCGGCATGGTGGGCGCGGCCTGGTGGTTCCGCCACCAGACAAGCGCGCTGATCCGGCGCCTGCGCGATCCGCGCTGGCAGATCGTGCTGGCGGTGTCGCCCGATACCGAGGGGCTGGCCAGCCGGGTCTGGCCCGCCGATCTGGCGCGCCGCCCGCAGGGGCACGGCGATCTGGGTCAGCGCATGGGGCGGCTGTTGCGGGGTGCGCCCCGTGGGCCGGTCTGCCTGATCGGTGCCGATATTCCCGGCGTCACCCGCGCCCATGTCGCCCGCGCCTTTTCGGCGCTGGGCGCGGCTGATTTCGTGTTCGGACCGGCACCCGATGGGGGCTATTGGTTGGTGGGCGCGGCGCGGCGTTGTGCCTTGCCGCCGGGCCTGTTCGGAGATGTGCGCTGGTCCAGCGAGCACGCGCTGGGCGACACGCTGGCAGGGCTGTCGGGACATCGGGTTGCTTTGGTCGACATGCTGCAAGATGTTGATACCGCCGCCGACCTGCTCGATGCCCCTATGCCGTCGCTTTTGCGGTGACGCGCCCCGCGCCGCGTGCTACGGCGGAATTATGACTCGCATCCCTACCAAGCAGGAAATTCTCGAGTGGATTTCCGCGCATCCCACGCTCACCTCGAAACGCGATATCGCCAAGGCCTTTGGTATCAAGGGCTCGGACCGGATCGACCTGAAACGCATCCTCAAGGAGCTGGAGGCCGAGGGCCATCTGGAGAAGCGCAAGCGCAGCTATGCCGACCCGGACCGGCTGCCGCCGGTCAGCGTGTTGCAGGTCAAGGAACCCGATGAGAACGGCGATCTGTTCGCGCGCCCGCTGGAATGGCATGGCGAAGGGGTGGAACCCATCGTGCTGGTCCTGCCGCGCGCCAGCGATCCGGCGTTGGGGGCGGGGGATCGTATCCTTGCACGGCTCACCGTGGTGCATGAAGAGGATCACAATTACGAGGCGCGGCTGATCCGCCGGATCGGCACCAACCCGCACAAGATCCTGGGCATCTTTCGCAAGGGGGCCGAAGGCGGGCGCATCGTGCCCATCGACAAGGCGGGACAGAACGAATGGCTGGTGGCCGAGGGCGCGGTGCATGGCGCCAAGGACGGCGAGCTGGTCGAGGCCGAACAGGCCGGGCCCAAGGGCCGCATGGGCCTGCCGCGCGCCCGCATCATCGAGCGGCTGGGCGATCCATCCGCGCCCAAGGCGGTGTCGCTTATCGCCATTCACCAGCACGGTATCCCCGACGATTTCCCCGACAAGGTGATCGAGGAGGCCGACCGGGCCAAACCGCTGGGCCTGTCCGGGCGGCAAGATCTGCGTGACATGCCGCTGATTACCATCGACCCGTCGGACGCGCGCGACCACGATGATGCCTGTTTCGCCCATGCCGATGACGACCCCAAGAACCCCGGTGGCCATGTTGTCTGGGTCGCGATTGCCGATGTGGCGGCCTATGTCCGTGCGGGCAGCGCACTGAACCGCGAGGCGCGCAAGCGCGGCAACTCGACCTATTTCCCCGACCGGGTGGTGCCGATGCTGCCCGACCGGCTGTCGGGCGATCTGTGCTCGTTGCACGAAGGGGTGCCGCGCGCCTGTATCGCGGTGCGGATGCAGATCGACGCGCAGGGCAACAAGATCGGTCACCGGTTTGTGCGCGGGATGATGCGCTCGGTCGCCTCGCTGAACTATCAAGAGGTGCAGGAGGCCATCGACGGCGCCCCCAACGACAAGACCGGCCCGCTGTTGGATGAGGTTCTGACGCCGCTTTATGCCGCCTACAAGGCGCTGAATGCGGCGCGTGAGCGGCGCCAGCCGCTCGACCTTGACCTGCCGGAACGCAAGATCGTGCTGAATGACAAGGGTCATGTGGAGAGCGTGGCCTTTCGCGATCGGCTGGACGCGCACAAGCTGATCGAAGAGTTCATGATCCTCGCCAATGTGGCCGCCGCCGAGACGCTGATCGCGAAACGCGTGCCGCTCTTGTTTCGGGTCCACGAGGAACCCGCGCCCGAAAAGCTGGAGGCGCTGCGCGAGACGGCGCAGGCATCCGGGCTGACGCTGGCCAAGGGGCAGGTGCTGCAAACCCGCCATCTGAACGCGTTGCTGCATCAGGCGGCGGGGACGGACGAGGCGGAGCTGATCAACATGTCGACCCTGCGGTCAATGGCGCAGGCTTATTACCACCCCGAGAACTTTGGCCATTTCGGTCTGGCTCTGAGGAATTATGCGCATTTCACCTCGCCTATCCGGCGTTATTCCGACCTGATCGTGCATCGCGGCCTGATCAAGGCGCATGGCTGGGGCGATGACGGGCTGACGGCGGACGAGATCGAGCAACTGGACCGCATCGCCACCTATATCTCGGACACCGAGCGCCGCTCGATGATGGCCGAGCGCGACACCACCGACCGCTATCTGGCGGCCTATCTGTCGGAACGGGTGGGTAATGAGTTCACCGGGCGAATCAGTGGCATCGCGCGATTCGGCGCCTTTGTGAAACTGGACGAGACCGGGGCCGACGGGCTTGTGCCGGTGCGCTCGCTGGGGCGTGAGTTCTTTCATTTCGACCGCGAGGCGGGGACGCTGATGGGGTCGGAAACCGGGCTGCTCATCTCCATCGGGCAGCGGGTGACGGTGCGGCTGGCGCAGGCCTCGCCGGTGACCGGTGGGCTTGAGTTCGAGATGCTGAGCCTGGAGGACAGCGAGATGCCACGCGGTGGCACCCCCTCCAAGGGCAAGCGTGTGGTGCGACGCAAGGCGGCCAAGGCCAAGCACAAGGCGGATAAGCTGAACCGCAAGCTGGCACGCAAACGGCGGTGATATCAGGGCTGACCAGGGCTGATCGCCCCCTGGTTTTCTGCACTGCCGAAACCTGCCGTTAACCGGTGGTCCCCATACTCACCCATGATCCGGGACGGCCGGGGGTGTTGCAGTTGAGCGAGGTGGCATGACCGACGATCAGATTCGGCTGGTGCAGTCCAGTTTCGCCCGAGTGTTTGCGCGCAAGGCGGATCTGACCGAACGGTTTTACCTCCACCTCTTTCAGGAGCTGCCTGACTCCCGGCGGCTGTTCAAAGGCGATTTTCCGGCGCAAAAGGAAATGTTCGCCTCGATGCTGGCCGCTACCGTCCGCGGCATGAGCGACGCAAAGAACTTCCGGACTCTGGGGCGGAGCCTTGCCCGGTCCCATGCGCGGTTCAACCTGAACCGCGACGACCTGAAAAAGGCGGCCCGCGCTTTGCAGACCGCCTTGTCCGATGTGATGGGTGACGGGTTGTCGCCCGAGGAAACAACCGCCTGGAACGAGGCGGTGGCGCAGCCGATGGAGATGCTGGCCGCGCCCGCCTGACCCCGGTCAGACCGACATGCAGATGTATTTCATCTCCAGATAGTCCTCGATCCCGTGATGGCTGCCTTCGCGGCCCAGGCCCGATTGCTTGATGCCGCCAAAGGGCGCGACCTCGGTCGAGATGATGCCTGTATTAACGCCGATGATGCCATATTCCAGCGCCTCGGCCACCTTGTAGACCCGGCTCAGATCCTTGGCATAGAAATAGGCGGCAAGGCCAAAGATGGTGTCATTCGCCATATGGATCACCTCGTCCACCGTGTCGAACTTGAACAGCGGGGCGAGGGGGCCAAAGGTCTCTTCCTGTGCCACCTTCATGTCTTGGGTGACGCCAGTCATCACCGTGGGCTGGAAGAAGGTACCGCCCAGATCGTGCGGCAGACCACCGGTCAGGATGGCGCCGCCCTTGGTGGCGACGTCTTCGATATGTTCTTTCACCTTCTCGACCGCATCGGCATTGATCAGCGGCCCGGTGGTGGTTCCGGCGGTGAGGCCATCGCCCACCTTGAGGTTTTCAACCGCCACTTTCAGCTTGGCGGCAAAGGCGTCATAGACGCCCGCCTGCACATAGATCCGGTTGGCGCAGACACAGGTCTGGCCGTTGTTGCGGAACTTGCACATCATCGCGCCTTCGACAGCAGCATCCAGATCGGCATCGTCGAACACGATGAAGGGCGCGTTGCCACCCAGTTCCATCGAGCATTTCATCACCTGGTCGGCGGCCTGTTTCAGCAGGATGCGACCCACCTCGGTCGAGCCGGTAAAGGTCAGCTTGCGCACGCCGGGGTTCTCGCAGAACTCCTTGCCGATCTCGCTGGCGCGCGACGAGGGCACCACGTTGAACACGCCCGCCGGGATGCCTGCCTGTTCGGCCAGCACCGCCAGAACCAGCGCCGACAATGGAGTTTCCGCCGCAGGCCGCGCAACAAAGGCGCAGCCCGCCGCCAGCGCGGGGCCGGCCTTGCGGGTGATCATCGCGTTGGGGAAGTTCCACGGTGTGATCGAGGCGGCCACCCCGATGGGCTGTTTCAGCACCATGATCCGCTTGTCGCGCTGGTGGCCGGGAATGGTCTCGCCATAGATGCGCTTGGCCTCTTCGGCAAAGAACTCGATAAAGGACGCGCCATAGGCGACCTCGCCCACTGCCTCGGCCAGGGGCTTGCCCTGTTCGGCGGTCAGAATGCGACCCAGATCCTCGGCGTTGACCATCATCAGGTCGTACCAGCGGCGCATGATCGCGGCGCGCTCCTTGCCGGTGTACTGCGCCCATTCCTTTTGCGCGGCCTCGGCCTGGGCGATGGCGCCCGCCACCTGAGCGCGGCTCAGATCCGCGACCTCGGCGATCACGTCGCCGCGCGCGGGGTTGGTCACGGCAAAGGTGCCGTTGTCGCCGTCTACCCATTGGCCGCCGATATAGGCCTTGGTCGCCAGCAGCTCCGGGTTCTTGAGGAGCGATTTCAGATCGGTCATTGCGTCCAGCATGGCTGAGTCTCCGCCTAGAATGTCTCGGGTGCACCCAAACAGGTGTGTCGCCTCTTGTCTATGTCCACTCGTGGGTGGGAATCAATCCAGATTTGATCAAATTATCGACCTGGGCCTCTGAAAACTCCCACTTGATCGACTCAGGGGCTTGCGCCAATGTCCGCGCGGGCTCTGGCGATGGCGTCGCCTCATGCCGCGCGGCATGCGCCCACTCCCCGTCCTGAACGCCGGGACCTTTCTGCAAAGGAGGGTCAACCATGACCGCTGAATTGTCGCGTCCGGAATTCTATCGCTATCACAACGGAACCGAAGCCAGGCTGCCTTTCGAGGCCGCAGAATACGAGGCTCGTCTCGCCGGGTTGCGCACCCGGATGGAGGCGCTGGGCGCTGAGGCCGCCGTGTTCACCTCAATGCATAACATCGCCTATTACTCGGGCTTTCTCTATTGCTCTTTCGGGCGGCCCTATGCGCTGGTGGTCACCCCGACCGAAAGCGTGACGATCAGTGCCGGTATCGACGCGGGCCAGCCCTGGCGGCGCTGCCATGGCGACAACATCACCTATACCGACTGGCAGCGCGACAATTACTGGCGCGCGATCCGCTCGGTCACCGGCGAGGGGCGGGTGATCGGCTATGAAAGCGACCACCTGAGCCTGTTGCAGAAGGGCAAGCTCGACAGCTTCCTGGCGCCGTCGAAAACCGTCGACCTGTTCGACACCACCATGCGCCAGCGGATGATGAAATCGCCGGCCGAGATCGCCCTGATCCGGCAGGGCGCGCAGGTGGCCGATGTGGGCGGCTATGCGATTCGCGAGGCGGTCAAGGCCGGGGTTCGCGAGATCGACGTGGCCATGGCCGGGCGCGACGCGATGGAACTGGAGATTGCCAAGCGGTTCCCCGATGCTGAATACCGCGACACTTGGGTGTGGTTCCAGTCGGGGCTCAACACCGATGGTGCGCATAATCCGGTGACGGGCCGGGTGCTGGAGCGGGGCGATATCCTGTCGCTCAACACCTTCCCGATGATCTCAGGCTATTACACGGCGCTGGAACGCACGATGTTCGTGCAGGAAGTGGATTCCGCCAGCCTCAAGATCTGGGAGGCCAACGTCGCAGCCCATGAATACGGCATGTCGCTGCTGAAACCGGGGGCGAGCTGCGCCGAGGTCACCCACAAGATCAACGATTTCTTTGCCGCGCGTGACCTGCTGCAATACCGCACTTTTGGCTATGGTCATAGCTTTGGCGTGCTCAGCCATTACTATGGGCGCGAGGCGGGTCTGGAGCTGCGCGAGGATATCGACACTGTGCTGGAGCCGGGCATGGTGATCTCGATGGAACCGATGCTGACCATCGCCAATGACCAGCCCGGCGCGGGCGGATATCGTGAACACGATATCCTTGTGATCACCGGGGACGGTAACGAGAACATCACCGGCTATCCCTACGGGCCGGAATTCAACGTCGTCGGCTGAGACGGTTGCGTTTCATTGCCGAAAACCTTCGCCCCCGCACGGGGGCGAAGTACCGCGTCATAACCGGATCACGTAGTCCTTGGTCGTGGTCTCGATCACTTCCCATGTGCCGGAAAACCCCGGCCGCAGCATGAAACTGTCCCCGGCGCGCAGCGTGATCTCGGTGCCATCGGCATCGGTCAGCACCGAATGGCCCGACAGGATGCGGCAGTATTCCCATTCGTCATAAGAGATGCGCCACTTTCCCGGCGTCGACCGCCAGATGCCGCAATAAAGCCCATCGCGCTCCTCAAGGTTCCAGGTGGTAAAGACCGGATCACCCGATAGCACCTTCTCGGGTGCGGGGCGTTCCGTCTCGCCCGCTCCCTCGGGGGTCACCGGTTGGTAAAAGCTGCTCATCGCCTGCCTCGTTCTGAATGGTTCGGGGCGCAGCATCGCGAGAGGGGCGGCGATCTGCAAGGTCGATTCAACCGCCTTTCCTTTTGCGCCCGAGTTTGCCACAGTTTTTCCAGTCCCGGCGCCCTAGGGGGATGTAAATCCTTGTTACATGCCATATCTAGGGCATGCATCTGACCCAAAAGGATAAAGCCATGTCTGATACAGCGTTCGAGGCAATGATCCTGGAAACCCAGCGCAAGGTGCGCGAGAGCCAGGCCCAGATCGAGGGCGTGACCAGCCGGATCGAGGCGGCGCGGGCCAAGATCGAAACCGGCGAGGCCGATATCGACATCGAGAACGCCACGCTGGAAGACGTGCATGCCCATACCGAGGTGATGAACGCCAATATCGCCGAGCTGATCATGGGGCTTGACGATGTGACCTCGGCCTTTTCCAAGGATTTCGACGAGATGCGCTCGAAAACCGGCTGGGAAAGCTTTGTCGGCATCTTCTCCCAGGGCAAATCGGAATCGATGCGGCAGGAACGGATGCGCACTGCCAATATCGACGACAAGTTGCAGGACCTGATCGCCAAATCCGATGTGATAGTCAAGCTGCTCGAAGGGCAGTTGGCGGTGCTCGAAGAGCAGCGCGAGAAGGTGGAATCCAACCTGACGGGCACATTGGACGACCGCGAGGCGACGGTTGCCGCGTTGGAGGAGGTGCGGGCCGAGATCCTTGCCATGGATCCGCAGATCATTGCGCTGGAAAACAAGATCAGCGTCGAACAGGATGCTGCCGCGCGCACCAAGCTGGAAACCGAACTGGCCGAGCTGAACAAGGCCTATAACGCCAAGGTACGCGACGAGCAGGTGAAACTGGCCAAGAGCCAGACGCTGGAGCGCTACATCGAAAAGGGCAAGACCTGGGTGGACAGTCTGCAAAACCAGGCAGCGACCCAGATGGTGCTGATCAACAAGCTGCAAACGGACACGCAACAGCGCGTGGTGCTGTATGATGCGCTGACCAAATCGCTGAAAACCGCGCAGCAGCAGGATGTGGCCCACCGCATCAACGAGATTGGCGTGCAGACCGACCAGGAGGCTCAGACCGCCATGGCCGCCATCGGCACCGCGACCAATCAGAAGATGGCCGATATGCTCGAGGCGCACGAGGATCACATGGTCTTTGCCCGCGACGTGCTGGAGAAAAAGGCCAAGGCCGACGAACGCTTTGCCCGCCGGTTCGCCGCGATCGTCGAAAAACACGACAAGAACCTCTACGGGGGCTGATCCTTGGCCGAACCCGCCCACGACCATGTCGGCCTGACTGACACATTCGCCTCGCGCCGGTATTTCCGCAAGTTCGAGACGATCACCACCCATCTGCTTCGGGTGGCAGCCAACATGGAGGCCGAGGGCACGATCAGCCGCGATGAGGTGCGGATCGTCTCGCGCTATATATCGGGGCTGCTGTTCACCTTTCGCGCGCTCAGCATGAAATACCTGCTGGTCGGGCGCGACACGGGTCGGTTCTTTGGCTCGCTCAACATGGACAAGCGCGACAGCGGCTTTCCGGTGGCGGCCGAGCTGATGACCATGGCCAACGACGCCCAGCAGGCGGCCAGCCATCTGGCCAACATGCCGTCCGAGGCGGCGCTGAAGGACGAGATGGTGCAGACCATCCTCGGCAGTCGCGAGATCCCGACCAAACTGCAATTCGCCCTGTCACAGCGGCTCTATTACGAGGAACTGGCCCGGGGGCAACTGTTCTGGGTGCGCAACGACCCCGAATGCCACTGGATTTCGACCGAGGGCGACCGGCGCCGGTTCCTGCTGCATTGGGCGGTCTATGACAGCCAGATCAACCTGCCGGTGATCTATCTGATGCGGCTGGAGGATACCGGCAAACAGGCGTTGCCCAAGGACAGCCGCCGCTGGCCCGAGGTGCAGACGCATCTGATGGCGCAATCGCTTGCGGGTCTGAAGCTGTTGACCATCGCCAAGGGGTTTGACGAGGATTTCGACGAACTGCACCCCAAGCATCTGCGCCGTATCCATGTCGGGCCGATGTATTCCTCGGCCTTCACCGAACAGTCCGGCCCGCTGCGGGCGGTGCTCGAGGATGCGCAGGCGCCTGCCGGGCAGGATTGGGCGCTCGCCTGGACCAGCGAGGAACTGGAAAGCGAGGACGTGCGCGCGGAACGCTCGGGCTGGTTCGGCACGGTCGAGCGCGAGGTCTTTGCCCTCGACCCGTTTGGCGGGCAGGGGGCCGAGACGGGGGCCACCCGTACCAGCCGCTCGATCATCTTGCCGCAGCGCCCGTTCCAGGTGCTGGCGGAACGCAACCCGGCCGGTTTCGCCGATGTGCGCACATTTGTGGTCAGCGAGGGCGGGCAGGTGCTGCGGTATTGATTGGCCCTGCCGGGCCAAGCCTCCGGCGGGAGTATTTTGAGCAAAGTGAAGACAGGGGCGTTGTGACATGAGCCTGACATCGGACCAGATGGAACTGCGCGAAGAGGCGATCCGCGCGCATTACCCGGCGGCCACCGCGCTGCTGGACGGGTTCGACCATGCGCCGCGGGTGGCGCAGGCGAAGACGCCCGCCAGGGCGGAGGAGCGCTCGCCGGGCATCCCTGCGGCGCGACGGTTCCGCTCGACCACGCCCGGTCTGGTGACGCGGCGCACCGCCCGGCCCGACGGGGTGCATCTGCGTGAGCGGATCGAGGCGGCCGATGATGGCGACACGCTGGTCTCGCCGCTACAGGCCACGGTGGCGCAGGCGATCCGCCGGGCGCTGGCGGTCGCATTGGCCATGGGCGAGGGCTATGGCGAGCGCACGCCGCTGGGCGATCTGAAACGCGCCAATCTGGCGGGCGACCTGCCGGCGGCGCGCAAGGGCGAGTTCTCCGAACTGCTGACCGCCGAGGCGCTGGTTGTCACCCATGTGTTCGGCAACGCACTGGCCTATCTGTTGTCGCCGCATCTGGGTGCCACCTCGGTCGAGGTGGGCGAGGTCGAGGAGTTTCTGACCGACAACGCGCAAGTGGCGCTGCATGGGGCGCTGTGGGATCTGGACCAAAAATTGGAGAGCTTCGCGGGCGACGACGCGCAACTGATCGCCACCGCTGCCGGTTTTGCCGAACAGCTGATGGCCAAGGCCAGCGCGCGCGCGCAGGGCGCCGTACATCTGGCGCCGTTCACAGGGGCCGCATGGCACGTCAAGGCCGATGACCTGACCCTTCGCGGGTTCACACCAGCGGCCAAGGCGCGCTCGACCAAGCTGACCATGAGGTTCAAGAAACCGAACGAGGTGGTCGGCAACCACATCGCCAAATACCAGGCGATGAAGCTGGCCAAGATGCTGATGGCCTATGATTTCGAGCGTCGCCTGAACCCGTTCGCGGAACTGGGCGGCTTCATCTTCACCTTCATGGGTGACGGAAAACCGGGCACCGGCAAGACGACGCTGATCCAGATGATGGCGGGGCTGATCGACGAATACTGCCGCAACGCGGGCTATCCCTTCCGCTATCAGAACTTTGGCATCGACAATATCGACAGCTATCAGGGCAAGTCGGGCCAGAATGCCAAGGCCTTTGTCCAGAACGTACTCGACCCCGGCGTCATCGGTTTTGGCACCATCGACGATATCGACCAGATTGCGGGCAAGCGCGGCGACCGCCAGTCGAGCGCGGGCCAGCAAGAGGTGACGGCGGTATTCATGGAGGCTTTTGCCGGTGCCAATACCGTGGTGCGGGGCAATTGCACCTTCGGCATGTTCTCGAACTATCCCGAGAATGTCGACGACGCCCTGCGCCAGCGGGCGGGCGCGCGGTTTCTGGTCGACGGGCCGCAGACGCGCGAGGATTACATCGACATCCTGGCCCTGCTGCTGGGCAAGCGCCACGACATCCCGCTGGGGGCGCATGACCTCTATGCCGCGCAAGAGATCAAGCGCGCGGTGGCCGCCAGTTTCGCCGCCCATGGCCGCCCGCAAGAGGCCGGGCTGGCGCAGGTGTGGGAGAGGGTGGGGGCGCAGGTCGGCCCGCTCGACACCATTGCCAAGCTGGGGACCTATCTGAAAGGGATACAGGAGGCCGACGAGCGTTTTACCGGCCGCGCGATCAAGAACATCACCGACGCGGTCAAGGTAAGGGCGATGGATTTCGAATTGCCCGATGAATGGATGGAGAATCCTGACCTGTTCCTGTTCCGCGACTATGATACGAAGCTGGCGATGATCGAAGAGCTGCGCCAGCCCATCACGGTGGACATGGTGGTGCAGGAGATCAACCGCTATGCGGACAGCGAGTTCCGCTATGCCGACAAGTCCGACGAGGTGGCCATCGACGGCATGGTGCGCGAGATGGGGCGGATGGAAGAGGCAAAGAGGCGGTATCTGGAGGGGAAGGGGTGAGCTCAAAGATTAGTTGGTTGAAAACAGGTAGTAGAGATCGGCGTCGATTGTTCTATTTTACCTCGCCAAATCATCTGTTGGAGAATCTAACAGAGAACCAGATAAAGCTATCCGATTTCAAGAAGTGCAACGATGTATTCGAGCTGGCATCGTTTGCATTGAAAGATAAGAAAATGCGCGAGAACCATAGGGCTTGGATCGAAGAATTGTCAAGCGAACTTGGACTAATATGCTTCTCTCAAGACTGGCGTAATCCACTTATGTGGGGACACTACTCGAAAAGTGGAGAAGGTGTTTGCCTTGTTTTGGATGTCGCAGTTAGCCAGCTTCAACCTGTTGAGTACTTGCTGAAGAGAGCGACAAGCGACGCCTCTTGCTTCCCAAGATCAGGCGATCCAATGTTCAAGAAATTTTGCGCCCAAAAATCACATCATTGGAGATATGAAAAGGAGGAGCGCCTTTTTGTTACTCTTCATTCAAACAAAGTAATCCATCAAGATAATGGTAAGAAATTTTTGAAGATGGGTGGGGAAGTTCAATTAGTGGGGTTTATTAACGGACCTCGGCCCGAACTTTCCGCTGACGAAATAAAGAGTGCTTTCGGTGGAAAGAGGCCCCTCAAACACTTTCAGTGTAGAGCTGCTTTCAGAGATTTTAGAATGGTAGTGCAACAGGATACGAGTCTATGGAAAGGGTGCGTAACATGATCCGCCTCATCCAATCCGGCCTGATGTTCGGCAATCTCGTCCATATCTCCAGCCCGGCGCTGGTGGAGCGGTATAATCGCGCGCTCCAGCATCTGGCGGGCAAGACCACGGCGCTCACCGATTTCCATATCGACATCTCGGGTTATTCGCCCGAGATCGGCGACGAGTTGGGCGATCCGCTCTACCTCAACCCCAACGGGGTCAACCGGCAGTTCATCCTGCTGACGCCCGAGCAGAAGCGCGCGCCGCTCTTGAACGTGAAATTCTCGACCTCGCGTCCGATCCTGCGCGAGTTCATCGAGGCGAACGAGGCGCAGCTGTTTGCGCTGACCGCCACCGACGCGGTGGCGGGCGAATTGGTGAACTCGGTCTTCAAGCTGCGCTCGCCCGCCGACCTTTTCACCCTGCGCAAAATCGAGATCGAGGCCGACACTGTCGGCGGCACGCTGAAGAACGCCGACAAGCTGGCCGCGATGATCGAACGGTTCAAGACCGAAAACGATGCCTGGTTCGACGACGTGCTGATTGCCGAGATGATCGGCATCTCGAAACAGACCGGCGATATCAGCCGCAATCCCGTGCATCTGAGCCACAAGGCGCACGAGCAGCGCAATTTCTGGACGGGGCATTTCGGTGGGCTCTACCTGTTCCCCGATGTGGAACACCCGGCGATGATCTGCGTGGGCGAGAAGCCCCGCGAAGAGATGCCGGTGAAATACGTGCTGGACCTGTCCGAACGCAACCGGATCGCCAAGTTCCTCGATTACAACAAGCTGGCCGAACCGATCGTGCGGGCGCGCGGCATGGATGCGGCGGCGGTGCT
This sequence comes from Ruegeria marisflavi, assembly GCF_025673445.1. Lineage (NCBI taxonomy): Bacteria > Pseudomonadati > Pseudomonadota > Alphaproteobacteria > Rhodobacterales > Roseobacteraceae > Ruegeria > Ruegeria marisflavi. Next base: position 57,684 of record NZ_JAOVQN010000014.1, on the reverse strand, counting down.
GCGGCAAAAGATGGATTTCATCGTGATCGACACTGCCGCCGGTACCGGGCTGAACCCGGCGGGGCTGGACCGGGGCGACATCCGGCGGCTGGCGCGGATGCATGCCGACCGGCTGCCCGAGGAATATCACGGGCTGGCGCAACTGGCGCGCTGGGCCGAGAACGGCGGCGACTGGCCCCGCATCTCGGCGGATCATCCTGCCTATTTCTATGGTTTGCGGGCCGCCGATACGCCCGACCGCGACCTGGTCAACATGTTGCTGGCGGAACTGGCGCCGCTGGATGCCCGCCAACTCTTCATTTGTCATAAGGAGCTGTTCTATCGCCTCTATGCGACCTGGCCCGAGGCCAAACGAGCCTTTGTTGCCGATTTCCTCGCACGCGAGTATCAGGTGGACAAGGCGGGCGCGCGGGCGGCATTGTTCGGGCACGAGCCGGACATGAGCGGAGCGCAAAGCCCCGCGCAGGCGGATGAACGCCTGATCGAACGGGTCGGCCCCTGGGGCGCAATAAGGAGGCGATAGGGTGATCGGACTTCTCAGGCTTGTCGTTGTCCTGCTGGTGGTGCAGACGGTGGCCTATTTCGGGCTGTCGTTCTACTCCCGCGCGGTGCGGCGCGGCAAGCTGGAGCGCTGGTGGGAGGAAAAGGGCAAGACAGGCGACAAGGAGGCGTTTGTGGAACGCGGTCTGCGGGCCTATGACGGATCGTTCCGGCGCAAGCTGATCCTGGGGGTGTACTTTGTACCCTGGGTGCTGATCGCGGCGCTGATCTATATCGTGAATTTCAAGTGAGGACCTGGCCATGCGCTATGTCAAATGGGTGATCATCGGGCTGTTCTGGCTCAGCGTCGTCGCCTTCCTGCACTATACCCTGCCGCAGCGCGACATCGTGCGCATCGTCAATACCTATGAGGAACGGCAGGAGCTGAACGACTGGACCCGCATCTTCTGGTCGCGGCCCGACGATCAGTCGGTGAACATCATCAACCGCGATGTGCAATTCATTCAGGGCGTGACGCCCGAAGGCCGCCCGCGTGTCTATCGCAATGAGGATACCAGCTGGAGCTGGCCGCCCTACTTCAAGTTCGACACCGCCAATCTCTATACCGAGGCGAATGACGCGATCTCGTCCAAGGACAAACCCGAATGGGTGGCGGTGACCCATTATGGCTGGCGCAACGAGTTCCTGTCGATCTTTCCCAACGCGGTGGCGATCAAGCCGGTGGCGGGGCCGGACGTGCGCTTGATCCCCTGGTTCAACATCATTGTTCTGACCCTGCTGGCGGCGCTGTTCTGGGCCATTTGGGTGCGCTGGCGCCGGTTCCGCGAGGCGCGCATCGACCCGGTGATCGAGGATGTCGAAGACAGCCTCTATGCCGCCGGCGAGGCAATCGAGGAACGGCGCGGCCGGGTCCGGCGCTGGCTCGACAGCTGGAAGTCGAAATAGATTTTCGCCCTTGACCTTACACCTGCTGGAACCTCCAGAACCGGGTACGATGTCAGCACAGGAGCGACAGTTGAAACGCGCAGCTCTTTTCTTTGTGGCGCTGGCCGTTCTGGCCGGCGCCTATGTGTTCTGGTTCCGCCTGCAGGGGCAGAATGATGCCGCCGCTCCGGCGGCGGGCGCTGCATTGGCGGCCATAAACCTGCCGGACAGCCTGTCCGAGAACGGCCGGATCGGAGAGCGCCTGTTCCAGGCCAAATGTCTTACCTGCCATGGCGAGAATGCGGTCGGCCAGCAGGGCGTTGCGCCGCCACTGATCCACAAGATCTATGAACCGTCTCACCATGGCGACGAGTCGTTTCATCGTGCGGTCACACTGGGCGTGCGCGGGCATCACTGGCCATTTGGCGACATGCCGCCCGTCGAGGGGCTGAGCCGGGGCGATGTGACGATGATCGTGGCCTATATCCGGGAACTTCAGACGGCTAACAACATCCGTTGAAGGCCGGGTCAATCGGCGAACATGTGGTCGTTCTGCATGATGCGCAGCGCCTGATCCCAGGGGATCGACAGAAACTCGGACAGCTTGTCGGCGTTTTCCTCGGGGGTCGAGGTCTGATGGATGCGGCCATAGCGGGCAAACCCCGCGTCGCGGATCCGGTCAGCCTCGTAAGTCATCTCGTTACGGATGGTGGGCAACAGCCGTTCTAGTGTCGCCTTTGGTGTGCGCTCGCCTGCCAGTCCCACGCGATAGGCATGGCCGATCAGGTAGTCGTCGGTAAATTGGCATTCGATCTCCAGCATTCGAGTGACCGACCTGTCGGAAAAGAAATCGTGCATCAGGTCGAGGTTCGACGGATCGAGGCAGATGACCAGACGATCCGTCTCGAAATACTCGAACAGCATCCGCATCAAAGCGCGTCGGTGCCGCGTCCGCTTCTCCAGCGTTGCCTGGATGCCGCCCAGGTCAGGCAGGGGCGTGCCTTCCTCGCTGAAGAGGTATTCGATTGTCGGCACATTCATGACCTGCCGGATCTGTTCCATAAGCCGCTTGGCCACGTGCCATTTCTTGCAGACCACGATCATCAGCTCACGCTCGCGGCCCAGCGAGCTTTCGGTTTCCCAAAACCGCATGGCAAACCGCCGCCCGATCCGGCCGCGACCGGTCAGGAACTTGAACAGGTTCCTGCCCTCGTTCGAGATCTGGAAATCGACGCTATGGGTCGCGTAGAGCCGTCCAAGACGGGCTTTGAGCTCCTTTGCTTCGGGGCTGATCTTGCGTGCGAACAGGAAATCCTGGCTCAGCAACAGGTCGAAATGGTCGTTGTAGAATGTCACCGGCATCCCGTAGTCCGAGAACATCAGGAAAGTCAGCGTGCGGGTCTCGATCTCGTGTTCCGGGATCAGGTGCCGGACCAGGGTCTGAAAGAATGTCTCGTCCGGAATCCAGGTGCTGGCGAAAAAACGCATCACGTCGCGCCGCGTGCGGGTGAAATCCAAGATCCATTCGATCGTGCGGCGGCGCAGGCACCACCATTGGCTGCCGATCATGATCTGGATGTCCGATGGGATCTCGCGCGTCCAGCCCAGCCGTTTCTGGGTTTCGAACATCGCATAGAAGCGTTTTCTCTGCGTACGCTCGTTGAACCAATGGCGATAGATCAGCCGCTCTTCCTTCCAGCCGGTCTTGATCCAGTCGCTTTCGAAGTAGTCAAAGCTTTCGATGAAATCCCGGTCGTGTTCGTCCAGGAACCGGTGCGCATATTCGGCGGTCTTGATCGCCATGCAGTCGCCCGACAGTAGGTAAAAATGGGTGGCGCGCGGAAACTCGTCCACCGCCGCCTCGATAGCGTTTATCGTGGCTTGGACAAGTGACCACTCGCCCCAGCCGCATTTGATGCGGCGGCGGGCAAAGGTGACGTTGGGGTTGTCTGCCAGGGTGCTGCGCACGCGGTCATAATCGGCGCGTCTGGCGCGGGCGTCGAAATGGATCGACATGTAGTCGCCAGCGGCTGTCAGGCGCTCAGCCTGCATGACGATCGCATCAGGGTCTTTGTGGCACAAAAGGATGTAGGCGATTTTGGCCATAACGGAAACGATCGACCCCTGTTTCTGCTCGTTGTTTACCCTGATAAAGGTGAAGACCGATTGAATAAACAGAGAAAATTTGGTTCTTTGGAGCAAACACGCCCGTTCCCGGATTATGGCGATACGTGGCACAGGAGGCAAGGCAGATGGGTTTCCCCGGCACGTGGATGACGGAAAGCGAAAGTGTGGTCTATCGGGTGGTGCCGAAATGCGCCTGCTCGACCATCGGGCAGATCATGTATTACTCGGATCACGGCACGTTTTTTGACGGCGACATCCATGATGCCCAGCAAGGCTTGCACAAATGGGCGCTTGAGGCCAGCCAGGGTCCGATCAAGCGAAACGTCAAGTCGCACAAATCCTATGCCTTTACCTGTGTGCGCAACCCGTATACGCGCATCCTCAGTTCCTTCTTCGACAAGATCTGCGGCATTCAGCGTAATGGCAAACGCTATCGCGGCAACCTCGTTCCGATGCTGGTCTACAAATACGGGGTCGAGGTCGGTGGCGAGGACGGCAAGCAGGACTTCGATCAGATCGCCAGTTTCCGCCGGTTCCTGCTGTTCGCGCGCGACACCATCCGCTGGCGGCGCCCGATGGACCCGGACATTCACTGGTCGGCCATGTCGGGCCATATCTCGACCTTTATCTGCAACGGCGGGCGCTACGACAAGATCTTCTGGACCGAGGCGTTCAATGACGGCATGCAAGAGGTGCTCGACAATATCGAGACGCCGCACAAGGTCAGGCTGGACAAGATCCCGCGCTTCAACGAGAGCGAGGGCCACGGGCCGAAACGTGCGCACCCGGTCGAGGACTACTTCGACGACCTGTCGAAACATCTGGTCTATGAAATCTACAAACGCGATTTTGACCTGTTCAAATACGATTTCGAGAACCCCGGCAACAAGATGCCGATTGACGAGATCGACCTGGACGAGGTGCACGCCAAGCTGGGCGAGTGAGAGGGTTGGCAGGATTCGCGGGCCATTGCGGGTCAGTCACCCGATAGGGAGAGCCTGAGCCGAACACGTGGCGCAGCTAAGGTCACCCCCGGACTCAAAGCAATCATCTTTCGGACATTCGCGAATGTGGCTCCTTTCTGTTGCGCCAGCGGGGGGCGTCGACTACGCTGCTCTTTAGGCCCTGCTCGGGCCTCCACCCTCCAATCGGGAAGCATAGGCCATGCAGAGCGAAATCGTCGAAATCTGTCTCGTTCGACCGCCAGCATAAGGAGGGATTGCGGAAGCGGCTCGAAAGAGGAGAAAGACATTGTGGTTGTCTACCCCCGTTTACGTTCTAAAGCGGCAGGCCAAGCTTTTGGCACGGCAAACAGACACTCCCCTGAATCAGGCGCTGGACAAGGTAGCCAGCGGGCAGGGTTACCAAAGTTGGAGTCATCTCGCCGCTACATTGAAGAACGAAAGCCCGGCCCGAGAGCTGTTGAGTCAACTCAAGCCCGGTGACCTTTGCCTCGTTGGTGCCAGACCGAGTCAGGGCAAGACACTTCTTGGGTTGGAACTCGCGGCCCGGGCATCGCGGGTAGGACGCAAAAGTTTCTTCTTCACGCTAGATTATCATGAGCGCGACGTTGCAGATCGGTTTGCGTCTATGGGCATTGCCCGTCATGCGGTGGAGCACACCGTGGTTGTAGATACATCTGACGATGTATCCGCAGACTACATAATACGTCGTCTCAGGTCCGAGCAGGGGCCAACGCTCGTCGTTGTCGATTATCTTCAACTTCTCGATCAAAAGCGCACGAACCCGAGCTTGAATGATCAGTTGCGAGTTCTCTGCAACTATGCGGCCGACACCGGTTCGAATTGCGTTGTCCTTTCTCAGATCGACCGCCGGTTCGATATGGGAAGCAAGCGCATGCCAGGAAAGTCAGATATCCGGGCGCCCAATCCGATTGATCTCTCGGCCTTCGGCAAGTTCGTTTTTCTGCACAATGGTAAATTGCAGTTTGATCAGGCTGCGTAGCTTTTCGGCCAAAGTGATCTGTGCACATTCAAGGCGTGTCTACAGAGACTGCAAGATCACCTTTTGCGTCATGCGCCGCCGAGGCCTGTTCGTGGCGCGAGCGGCGGCAATCGGCTTTGCAACCTGAAAAACAAAACGGCCCACCAATCGGTGGGCCGTCGGTCTTGACCGGCCCTGGTTTCAGAGTTGGCGAACTGCGCCTTTGGCGGCGCTGGTGGCCAGTTTGGCATAGGCCTTGAGCGCGGTGGACACCTTGCGCTTGCGCGGTTGCGCGGGGGCCCACCCCAGCTTGTCCTGTTCCGCGCGGCGGGCGGCCAGATCCTCGTCGGGCACCACCAGGTGGATGGTGCGGTTGGGGATGTCGATCTCGATCCGGTCGCCCTGGCGCACCAGCCCGATGGTTCCGCCTTCGGCCGCTTCGGGCGAGACATGGCCAATCGACAGGCCCGAGGTGCCGCCCGAGAACCGGCCATCGGTCAGAAGGGCGCAGGCCTTGCCCAGCCCCTTCGACTTCAGATAGCTCGTCGGATACAGCATCTCCTGCATGCCCGGCCCGCCGCGCGGGCCCTCGTAGCGGATCACCACCACGTCGCCTTCCTTGACCTTGCCGGTCAGGATGTCATTGACGGCGGCGTCCTGGCTTTCGCAGACATGTGCGGTGCCGGTGAATTTCAAAATGCTTGCATCCACCCCGGCGGTTTTCACGATGCAACCGTCCAGTGCGATATTGCCGAAGAGTACCGCCAGACCACCGTCCTGGCTGAACGCGTGCTCCTTGCTGCGGATCACACCCTTTTCACGGTCGGTGTCCAATTCCTTGAACCGGTTCGCCTGGCTGAACGCCTGCGTCGTCCGCACCCCGCCTGGTGCGGCCTTGAAAAGCTCCTCGGCCTCGGGGTTGTTGGCAACCGTGATGTCCCATTTGGCGATCGCCTCGGCCATCGAGTTGGTGTGCACCGTCGGCACGTCGCCATGCAGCAGGCCAGCGCGGCTCAGCTCGCCCAAGATCGAGAAGATGCCACCGGCGCGGTGCACATCCTCCATATGGACGTTGTGGATGTTGGGCGCGACCTTGCACAGGCACGGCACCTTGCGGCTCAGCCGGTCGATATCGTCCATCGTGAAGTTCACCTCGCCCTCATAGGCGATCGCCAGCAGGTGCAGCACGGTGTTGGTCGACCCGCCCATCGCGATGTCGAGGCTCATGGCATTCTCGAACGCTTCGAAGGTCGCGACCTCGCGCGGCAGCAAGCCCTTTTCCTCGCCGACATAATGCCGCTTGGTGATGTCGACGATCTTGCGCCCGGCCTCCAGGAACAGCTTCTTGCGGTCGGCATGAGTGGCCAGCGTCGAGCCGTTGCCCGGCAGCGCCAGACCCAGCGCTTCGGCGAGGCAGTTCATCGAGTTGGCGGTGAACATGCCCGAACAGGACCCGCAGGTCGGGCAGGCGTTTTCCTCGATCTGCTTGACCTGCTCGTCGGTGAACTTGTCGTCGGCGGCCGCAACCATCGCATCCACGAGGTCGATCTTCTTCATGTCCAGATCGGCGATGTCGATCTTGCCGGCCTCCATCGGCCCGCCGGACACAAAAATTGCCGGGATGTTCAGCCGCATCGCGGCCATCAACATGCCGGGGGTGATCTTGTCGCAGTTCGAGATGCAGACCATCGCGTCGGCGCAATGGGCGTTGACCATGTACTCGACGCTGTCGGCGATCACCTCGCGCGAGGGCAGGGAATAGAGCATGCCGTCATGCCCCATCGCGATGCCGTCATCCACCGCGATGGTGTTGAATTCCTTGGCTACCCCGCCTGCGGCCTCGACCTCGCGCGCGACCATCTGGCCCAGATCCTTCAGATGCACATGCCCCGGCACGAACTGGGTGAACGAGTTCACGATGGCGATGATCGGCTTGCCGAAATCGTCGTCGGTCATGCCGGTCGCGCGCCACAGGCCGCGCGCGCCAGCCATGTTACGGCCATGGGTCGAGGTTCTGGATCGGTACATTGGCATGGTGCTGTTTCCCTTTTGCCGGTCCCTGAAATTCGGGTGCGTATGTTATAGCGCACGCTATCCGATGTGCGTTATAACGTACAAGTGGAATCGAAGGGCGGATACATGGACTCGGCTGTGGAATCGGGTGAGGTCACCCTCAAACTGCGCGAGGTTCGCGCGGCAACCGGCCTCAGCCTGTCAAAGGCGGCCGAGCTGACCGGGGTCAGCAAGGCGATGCTGGGTCAGATCGAGCGCGGCGAATCAAGCCCGACCATCGCGACGCTGTGGAAGATCGCCAAAGGGTTCCAGCTGCCGCTCAGCGCACTGATCGGCCCGGCCTCGTTGCGCGATCCGGCTGACGAGCGGCTGTTTCGTACCGTGACCTTTCCCGGCAGCATCAAGGTCAAGATCGTCTTTCCCTTTGACCCGATGCTTGGCGCCGAAACCTTTCACGTGACGCTGGCTCCCGGCCAAAGCTACGAGTCCGCCGCCCATGCCAGCGGTGTCACCGAAGAGGTGTTCGTGCTACATGGCGCGCTGGAGATTCTGCGGGACGGGGACTGCGTGCCACTCAGGACAGAGCAGGGCCTGCGCTTTGCCGCCGACCTGCCACATGGCTATCGCAGCGGTGCCGAAGGTGCCGCATTTCTCAACATGCACCACTATCCGCAACAGACCGGTTTACCGGTCTAGCCGTTATTTGCCAGTGCCGTCTTCGCCGCCTCTGTGACGCCGTCCATGGCGGTGATCCAGGGCATTGGGCCGTGGCTGATGCGCGCGACGCTCAGGCCCGCCAGGGTCACGTTGTCCGGCGCCTTGCCGGTCTGCATGATGTTCACCGGCAGCAGGGATTCGGCGCATAGCGTTCCGATCAACTCGGGCGTCACCAGCCCCGGTACGAACAGCCCGTTCGCCCCGGCGCTGGCATAGATCCGCGCCCGGTCCAGCGCCTCGCCCATCAGCGCGGGATGATCCAAGGGCTTGCTGCCCTGGAAGAACACATCGGTGCGGGCATTGATGAACAGCGGCACGCCTGTCGCCTCGGCCGCGTGGCGCAGGGTGGCGATGCGATCGGCCTGTTCCTCGGCAGGCAACAGGCCGGTCCCGCCGATCCGCCGGTCTTCGAAATTGACACCGACGGCGCCCGCCGCGATCACCCGTTCCGTATTCGTGGCCAAGTTTACCTTGGTTTCCGCATATCCGGTCTCGAAGTCAAAGGTGACGGGCAGGTCGACGCTGGCCGCGATCCGGGCCAGAATCTGCAAGGCGAACTCAAGCGGGATTTCCTGCCCGTCCGCATAACCCTGTGCCGCCGCCAGCGACCAGCTGCCCGTGGCGATGGCCCGCGCCCCGGCCTTTGCAATCGCGCGGGCGCTGCCGGCATCCCAGGCATTGTACAGGATCAGCGGCGCACCGGGCCGGTGCAGCGCGGCAAAGCGCTCGGCGATTGAAACCTGACTCATGCATGCGCTCCTTGGATGGGAAAGAATTTAGCCTCGTGATTGATCAGCCAGCGTTTTCGCCACAGGCCGCCGCCATACCCGGTCAGCGCGCCATCGGCGGCCGTAACCCGATGGCATGGGATCACAATGGAGATCTGGTTGGCGCCATTTGCCCGCGCCACGGCGCGTACCGCCGGACCGCGCCCGATCCCGCTTGCAAGTTCGCCGTAGGAGGTCGTCCTACCGGCTGGCAGAGCGATCAGCGCCGCCCAGACCTCGCGCATGAAGGCGGTACCGTGCAGCGCAAGCGGCAGGTCGAAATGATCTCTACTGCCGTCAAAATACTCTGACAATTGCCGTTCCAGCTGGTCCGTCAACGGGTGCCGGCCAAAGCCCAGATCACCATCTGAGGCCCGATAGAGCCTGCGAACCTGCTCTGGCAAGATCCGGCAGTCGGCGAATTCCAGCAGGTGCAGTCGGCTGTCATCGCAACCCGCCACCATGGTGCCCAGCGGCGTGTCGAGACGTGCCAACCGGAGCCCCGCCTGACTGGGAAAGGCGTCGGTCGTCAGCGACAACATCCTTGCCACGCTGTCATGCAGCGCTCGCGGCGTGGCGCAGCTGTCCACACCGCTGGCGTGCCGGTCCTGTGTGCGAGAAACTTGGGTCATGCGCCTATACTAGCGCGATGACGGCCAACCCGCAGTCGGTTTTTCGAACATGTGAAGTAACAGTCAGATCCGCAGGAAAGGCTGTACCAACCGGGGGATCCAGCTGTTGAACCGCAACGGCGCGTCGGTCACCGCCAGGCAGATGCAATCCTCTCCCGGATCGGCCACCGGCATATGCTCCAGTTCTTCGTCAGCGACTTCGACATCGCCGCGCGCGAACCGGTCCATCTCGTCCGAAAAAGCTCCCTGTAACACCATGGTCAATTCGACGCCACGATGCCCGTGATCGGGCACGGCGGCCCCGGCGGGAATGAACAGCAGCCGGGCCGAGGCCGCGTTGCTGGTCGGCAGGATCGCCTGCCGTACGCCCATGCCGACGGGTTTCCAGCGGATCGTTGAAACATCGCCCCCCACATAGTCGCGCAAAGGCTGCGGCAGCACCGAGCAGCTATCGCGGCGCCTTGCGGGTACGGCAGTGCCGGTGCTGATGCGGGCAAATGTGGCCTCCAGCGCATCGGCGGCCATCGCCTCAGTGCCGCACTCGGCCAGCAGGCAGCCGCCCACGGCCTCCAGCGCTTCGGCCTGGGCGCGGCAGGTGTCGCAGAGCGACAGATGCGTTGCGACCATCAGGTTGAACGCCTCGGGCAGATTGCCGGCGGTATAGGCCGTCAACAGCGTATCGGTCAGGTGGTGTTTGATCAGTTCTGTCATGGTCGTCACTTCATCGCGTGGCGCAATCGGTCTAGCGCCAGTCTGATTCTGGATTTGATGGTCCCCAGCGGAAGGCCGGTGCGGGCGGCAATCTCGCGGTGGCTGAGATCGCCGAAATAGGCTTGTTCGATCAGTTCGCGCTGCGCGTCGGGCAGGGCCCGGATTGCAACGCGCAACATCTCTGTTTCCTGCTGCATCGCCATAACATCGGCGGCTGCCGGTTCAGGTTCCGGCCCCCAGGGCAGGTCTTCGGGTTCCGGCCTGCGATCCTTGCGCAGGGCGTCGATGCGCCGGTTGCGTGCAATGGTGAAAATCCAGGTCGAAACGGTTGCCCGTGTGGGATCGTACAGGTGCGACTTGTTCCACACCGTCGCCATGACCTCTTGCGCGCAATCCTCGGCCAGAGTCGGCGTGGCGCCGGACCGCATCAGAAAAGACTTAACGCGCGGCGCGAAATGGGCAAACAGCTCGGCAAAGGCGGCCCTGTCCTGCGCCTCGACGATACGGGCGAGGTGGCCGCTCCAATCGTTTTCTGCCCGCGCCCCGTCCTGTTTCCGGTCCAAGTGCTTTCCTTCGCTCGCGTCCTTGCACATGTGGCCATACCGCCCGACAGGGCATTGTCCGTCAAGGCTGGCGTCGGGCCGGTCTGTGTTCGTTGCGATCAACATAACCACGATACGCGGCTCGGGCCAAAGCGGATCAGTCGCGGTCAAAGGATTTTCTTTTCATCCACTTCCGCATTCGGGCCGTACATCTGACACAAGGACAAGGCGGAGCAAGACATGCCATTTGAACTGAATGGGGGCGTGCCCCGACGGATCGCTGTGATCGGGGGCGGGATCTCGGGCATGGGGGCCGCCAACCTTTTGGCGGACACCCATAACGTGACACTGTTCGAGGCCGAACCCCGGCTGGGCGGGCACGCGCGGACCATCGTGGCCGGGAAGCGGGGCGACCAGCCGGTCGATACCGGCTTCATCGTGTTCAACAATGCAACCTATCCCAACCTGATCGCTCTCTTCGACCGCCTCGGTGTGCCAATCGCCAAAAGCGACATGAGCTTTGCCGTTTCGGCCCAGGGCGGTGCGGTGGAATATGCGTTGCATGGGGCCGATGCGCTGTTCGCACAGCGGCGCAACCTGGCGCGTCCGGGCTTTCTGCGCATGGTGCGCGACCTCTTTCACTTCAACGCGCATGCGGCCGAGGCCGCGCGCGACCGCTCGATCACGGTGCGCCAGCTTCTCGACCGTCTCGGAACCGGCGACTGGTTCCGGCGCTATTACCTTGAACCCTTTTCGGGCGCGATCTGGTCCACGCCCAAGGAACACATCCTCGACTTTCCCGCCCATGCGATGATCCGCTTCTTCGAGAACCACGCGCTGCTGAACTACTCTGGCCAACATCAGTGGTACACGGTCGAAGGCGGCTCGGTCGAATATGTCAGCCGGCTGGAACAGGCGATGCGCCGCAAGGGCGTGTCGCTGGCACTGGGTGTGCCTATCGCCGGGGTGCGGCGCACCGAGCTTGGGGTCGAGATCCGGGTGCGGGGCGGCGAGTGGCAGGTGTTCGACGAGGTCGTGTTTGCCACCCATTCCGACACCACTCTGGCGCTGCTATCCGATGCCACCCGGCGAGAAAGCGCGGCCCTGGGCGCGGTGCGCTACCAGCCGAACGAGGCAGTCCTGCATTCCGATCCCGCGCTGATGCCGAAACGGCGCAAGTGCTGGGCCAGCTGGAACCACACCGAGGAAAAAGGCGCCAATGGCGGCCCCATCGGCCTGACCTACTGGATGAATTCCTTGCAGCCGATCCCGCAGGATGACCCGTTGTTCGTGACACTGAATGCCAGCCATCGCATCCGCGAAGAGCATATTCACGACGTGACCACCTTTGCCCATCCAGTGTTCGACGCCGGTGCGCTTGCCGCGCAAGAGGATCTGGCACGGATGAACGGAACCAACTCGACCTGGTTCTGCGGCGCCTGGATGAAGAACGGGTTTCACGAGGACGGGTTGGCCAGCGCCATCGATGTGGTTACAGGAATCAATCGCACCGCCGCCTTGCCGGTTGCCGCGGAATGAGCGCAATGGTCGAACATATCCCGGCCCACACGTTTCATGGGCGCAAGGGCGCGGTGCGGAACGCGTTCCGCTATTCGGTGGATTTCGTGCTTCTCGACCCAGAGACGCCCGTGTCCGGGCCGCGCCTGTTTTCGCGCAACCGCGCGAACCTGTCGGGTGTGTTCGACCGCGATCACGGTGGCAGTCCGGGGCAGGGGCGCGGAGCGGCCTGGCTGCGCGAGCAGTTCGACCTGTTTCAACTGCCCCAGCCTGCCCGGATCGCGCTGCTGACCCAGCCGCGCCTGTTTGGGCACGTGTTCAACCCGGTCAGTTTCTGGTTCTGTTTCGATTCGCGGGATGCGCTCTATGCCGTGGTGGCTGAGGTGACCAACACTTTCGGCACCCGCCACAGCTATCTGTGCCACAAACCCGATCTGTCGCCGATCGGGCCGCAGGACCGGTTGGGCGCGACCAAGCTCTTGCATGTCTCGCCCTTTCAGCCGCGCGAGGGGTCTTACGCCTTCCGCTTTGACCTGCGCGCCGACCGGGTCGGTATCTGGATCGACTATGGTCGCGAAGGGGGCGGGCTGGTGGCCACACTGACCGGTCACAGGCGGCCATTGACCAACCGGGCGATCCTGTGGTCGGCGCTGCGCCGTCCCTTTGGGGCGCGCCGCGTGCTGGCGCTGATCCACTGGCAGGCGCTGAAGCTCTGGTGGAAAGGTGCGCGCTTTCGCCCCGAACCCGCAGCAAATCGCCCGGATGTGAGCCGGGGATGACCATGTCCGTTCCCCTGCCGCGCGCAGCACCCCTGACCGGCTATGCGCTCTTTGCCGCCATGCTGGCGGCGGCGGGCCTGCCGATCTATCTGCATGCGCCGAAGTTCTATGCCGATACCTATGGGGTCAGCCTGACCGCGCTGGGCGCGGTGCTGTTCGGATTGCGGCTCATTGACGTGGTACAGGATCCGGGACTTGGCTGGTTGGCCGCGCGCTTGCGCCGTCATCTGCGGGTCGCTGTACCGGTGGCGGCGGCGGTTATGGCGGGCGGGATGCTCGGTCTCTTTTCCTTGGCTCCGCCAATTGCGCCGCTGGCCTGGTTCGCGCTGATGCTGATGCTGGTGTTCTCGGCCTTCAGCTTTCTGACCATCTGTTTTTACGCACAGGGCGTGACCAATGCGGCCGGTTTGGGCGGTCATATCCGGCTGGCGCGCTGGCGCGAGGCGGGCGCACTCTTGGGCATCTGCGGCGCCGCAGCCGCGCCGGTCCTGTTGCCGGGCGGCTATGCCGCCTTTGCCCTGGCCTTTGTTGGTCTCGCCCTTGTCGCGACGGTGGCGCAGCGCACGGAATGGCGCGCAAGCCCGGTGCCGCACACCGGCTTTGCGCCCGTTCTGCGCGACCCCGTCGCGCGGCGCCTGCTGCTGATCGCGGGGCTGAACGCTGCACCGGTGGCGGTTTCCTCGACCCTGTTCCTGTTCTTCGTGGCAGACCGGCTGGAGGCGCCCGGCACCGAAGGGCCGCTGCTGATCCTGTTCTTTCTCAGCGCCGCTGCTGGCGCGCCGCTCTGGGGCATGCTGGCCGAGCGGCGGGGTGCCCGACCGACCCTGATGGCTGGCATGGCGCTGTCAATCGCGGCTTTTGCGCTGGTGCCACTACTGGGCCCGGGCGACGTGGCGGGTTTTGCCCTGATCTGTGCCGTGTCCGGTATCGCTCTGGGCGCCGACATGACGCTGCTGCCGGCGCTCTTTGCCGCGCGCATGGCGCGGGTGGCGCCAGGCGCCGCGCCGGGCTGGGGCCTCTGGGCTTTTGTCACCAAGTTCACCCTGGCGCTGGCCGCGCTGGTGCTGCTGCCGGTGCTTGATGCCGCCGGTTTCGTGCCGGGCGCGACCAGCCCGGCGGGCGCCCTGACGCTTCTATCGCTGCTTTATGCTGCACTGCCCTGCCTGCTCAAGGCGGCGGCGCTGGGCCTGTTGGCCCTGACTGATCCGGAGGACATGTCATGACAGATCCGATCCTTTTCATCCTTTTGGGCATAGCCGTGACGGCCGTTACGTTCCTTGTGCTGCGCCGATACGTGGGCTTCTCGGCGCAAGCGCCCGGCGACTATGCCGGGGCCGAACCGCAGTTCGACCTGCGTCGCCACCTGAACGGGCCGATTGCCTGCGAAGGCGTAATCTATGGTCCGACCGGCCGCGTCGCCTCGCGCTTTACCGGCGCGTTCGAGGCGACATGGGATGGCAATCGCGGCACCATGCGCGAGCGCTTTCACTATGACAGCGGCACCGTGCAGGATCGCGAATGGCAGCTCAGCATCGGCAACGATGGCCGGATCCAGGCCAGTGCACCGGACGTGATCGGCACCGGCCGGGGCGATCAGAGCGGCCCGTCGGTGCGCCTGCTCTATCGTCTGCGCCTGCCCGAGGGTGCCGGTGGCCATGTGGTCGATGTGACCGACTGGATGTATCTCACCCCGGGCGGCGCCATCGTCAACCGCTCTGAATTCCGCAAGTACGGGATAAAGGTCGCGGAACTGGTCGCGACCATGCACCCTGCCAACGTGGAGCGGTCGGCTGCATGACGGACTGGACCGGCAAGCGATACTGGCTGGTCGGCGCCTCCGAAGGACTGGGCGCGGCGCTGGCCCAGCAGATGAGCGCCGCCGGCGCGCACCTCGTGCTTTCGGCGCGGGGGCGCGAGGGGCTCGAGCGCCTTGCCGCCCGCTTGCCGGGCCCGGCCGAGGTGTTGCCGGTGGATATCGCCGATGACGGCAGCGTCGCGGCCGCCGCGCGCGCGCTGGGCGAGATCGACGGTGTGGTTCTGCTGGCGGGTGTCTACTGGCCGATGCGGGCGCAGGATTGGGACAGCGCCCGTGCGGTGACCATGGCGGATGTCAACTTCACCGGGTACCTGCGGGTGCTCGGGGCCGTGGTACCGGGTATGGTGGACCGCGACCGGGGCCATATCGTGATCACAGGATCGCTCGCCGGGTTTGGCGGGTTGCCGGGCGCCATCGGTTACGCGGCGTCCAAGGCGGGTGCGATGGCACTGGCCGAATGCCTGCATGCCGACCTGCATCGTACCGGCGTCAAAGTGCAACTGGTCAATCCAGGTTTCATCCGCACACGGCTGACCGATCTCAACACGTTCGCCATGCCGATGCTGATGGAGCCGGAGACGGCCGCCCGCGCAATGTTCCGGCACATGAACAGCCGCAGTTTTGCCACCAATTTCCCTGCACCGTTTGCCTGGCTGTTCCGGTTTGGACGTTTCCTGCCGCAATGGCTCTATGTCCGCCTGTTTGCGTGAGATCAAAGACGGCATGTGCCACGCCTGTTTGATGGACCACAGGATACGCGAACAGGAGACGAGGGAATCATGGAAATTTCGGCACGCAAGGTGGCGCAAGTGGCGCTGATGGCGCGCGAGCTGGGACGCGCCGAGGGCGAGTTGCGCGCCTTCATCGACCGGATGAGCGAGGACGAACAGGCCGAGCTGGTGGCGATCATGTGGATTGGGCGTGGCAGTTTCGAGGCAGAGGAGTTCGAAGAGGCCATCGCCACAGCACGGGCCGAGGCGACAACGCCCTGCGCCGATTACCTGCTGGGCTCGCCGCATCTGCCGGACCACTTGGAAAACGGGCTCGATGCGCTGGGGATCTCGGCCGAGGATGTCGAAAACGATCTGATGTGATACCCGGTGGAGGGGGCGAGGGGCGCTGCCCCTCGCGCTCCCCGGAGTATTTTGGGCAAGATGAAGATATCCGGTTGTTCTTGACAGGAAACGCCAGCCACATGGAAGCTGGCCGGGCGATGTCAGAGGCGTTCGAACAACAGGATGTTTCCAGGGAAACGCGCATCGGGCGCGACTGGCCGAAATCCGTCGCTCTGCCGATTGTCTGTCTTATCCTGGTGGCCGCGGCGGCCCATGGAATAGGCATCGAGCCCGACAGTCTCCCCAGCCGCCGGTTTCATAGAGGGTCGTTTGTGATCCTGCCCGTGTTCTCGGTTCTGGGGCTTGTGTCCTTGTACCGCCTGGTTTTCCCTTGGGGAGCCCCGGTCAGGTTCGGTCCGCAGGGATTTGTCGATCTGAGGGCAGGTCGCGAGACCATTCCCTGGACCCAGATCACCAACGCCGTTGCACGCGGTGATTTCGTGATCCTGACCCTTCGCCGGGGATTTGCCCGCAGCTATCGGATCTCGGTCAGCCAGAAACTGTTGAAGTCGATGCGCAAATCGGTTGGGCCGGGGCATCTGATGATCGCCAGCTGGTGTTTGTCGCAAGTGCCAGCCGAGATGGTGCGGATGATCGACGCCTACCGGGTCGCATATGGTGAGGACCCACCGAAAGACTGACAGGGGCGCGGGCGGGCACCGCGCCCCGATTGTTCAGGCTATATGGTCCACGATCTGCAAGTGCTGCGCCAGTTTTCCGACCTCGCCCATCCAGCGGGCCAGCAGCTTCGGGTCGCTCGAGGCGGCGTGCACGCCTGCGGGGATCTCGCGGTTCAACACCGCCTCGACTGCCAGCGAGACCGGGATCGACACCAGCCGGGCCATGGCGGTGCCGCGCGCGTCGCCCCAGGCATCCATCACATAGGATTTGTGCCAGACCTCGCGCCCATCCTTCTCGGCCTTGAGGCCGACGCACAGGACCACGCGGTCCGGTTCACCTTCGTCATAGGCGTTTTCGGTCCAGAACTGGTCGGACATCTCCTTGAGCCGTGCGTCGCCCTCGGGACCTTGCAGCGTCTCGATCTCACGGAACACATCGCCCCAGGCCTCGGCCCAGCCGTTGAGCCGCAGGGTGCCGCGCACGAACTCCTTCACTGGCCAATGCTCCTCGAAATGGTACTGGCCCATGAACGGCAGCGAGTCGCGATTGGGATAGACCTCGAAGCTTTCGGGCATGGGCAGCGGCGCGGTGTAGCTGCTGATCGCATCCCAGGGCCGCGCCACATCCAGCGGGGCATAGTCCCGGATCGAGCGCGAGGGCGAGCGCAGCGCCTTCAGCACGCCCAGCGGCGACCAGCTGAACTTGTAGCGGAAGGGGTTGGGGTGTTTCGGGATGCCGCCACAATAGGAAATGAAACTCAGGTGGTTCTGGGCGTCGAACGCGTCCGAGGCACGATACTCGGCCACCAGCTCATGCGCCATCAGGTGATCGATGCCGGGATCAAGCCCGATTTCGTTCACCAGGCTCACGCCAGCGGCGCGCGCGCGGTCATCGAGCGCGCGCATCTCGGGCGCGATGTACGACGACGAAACGAAATGCGCGCCCTTGGAAATTGCCAGCTCCGCCAGCGGCACGTGCCAGTCACCCGGCAGCATCGAGACCACCATGTCGCCCTTGGCCAGCACCGCGCCAAGCGCGTCGACGTCAAAGACGCGGATGTCGTCGGTCAGGTCGCCCAGTTCGGCGCGGGCCTTTTCGACCGTTCGGTTCCAGACGGTGACGGGATGGCCCGCCTCGATCAGGCGGCGCAGGCCGGGAATAGCCGACAGGCCGGTGCCACACCAATGGATGGTCATCGCTCAGATCCCTTTCATATGGGTTTTGAATTCGGCCTCGGCCCTGCCCCAGACGCCTGCATCAAGCGCAGTCAGGGTCAGCAGCGAGGGCAGCAACTGGGCCGCGTAATCCTGTGAACTTTCCACCGGCAACATCGACGGCAGGTTGTCGATGGCCATCACGTCCAGCGCCGGGTCCTCGGCCACGCGCAGCACCGGCGCGTCCCAGCTGGTGGCACGATCATAGACCGGCACCGGGTTGTAATCGCTGTCGGGGTCACAGGCCACGTCGCCGATGGCGGTTAGCGTGCGGGGTGCATTCAGCGCTTCGCGCGGCACAAAGACCGGCGTACCGGGACGGGCAAAGATGCAGTTGAGAAAGATGTCATGGGCGAGGATCTCGGGGAAGGGGCCGCCGCTGGCGGTCTCGGCCATGTCCCATTTGGTGACCTCGACCCCCATCGCGGTGCAGAGATCGGCCGCACCGGTGCCGACCCGGCCCAAGGCGCCGATCACGATGGCGCGGGGGCGCGGCGCGCCGGTGGCGTCGAGTTCTGCGGCAAGCGCCGCGTTCAGCGCGTCCTTGCTGGGATAGACGCCGACAGGGGCGCAAATGCTGCCCTGCTGCTGCGCGGCCCAGGCTTTGAGCGTCACCGCCGCACCCGCATAGCCCGCCCAATAGCCGAATGCCGCGACCCGACGACCGGCCTCGTCCACCAGATACTCCAGATCGTAAAGCGTGCCGCCCCCGGCCTTGAACCGCTCCAGCAACCGGCGGCCCGAATGCTGCCCCTTGAAGGCATGGCCG
Organism: Ruegeria marisflavi; assembly: GCF_025673445.1. NCBI lineage: Bacteria > Pseudomonadati > Pseudomonadota > Alphaproteobacteria > Rhodobacterales > Roseobacteraceae > Ruegeria > Ruegeria marisflavi. The sequence continues at coordinate 38,974 of NZ_JAOVQN010000014.1, read as the reverse complement.
AACATGATGTGGCGGTGCGGCAGGGGCGTGCCGTCCTCGGGCAGTTCCTTGAGCCCAAAGATGATGGCGTCGCGCGGGGCATCCGGCCAGCTGTTCTCGGGCGCGATCTCGCATCCAGCGTCGCGGTATCCGTCCAGCCCAATGGCGCGGACCGAGCTTTCCTCGACCGTGACCCGGATACCGGCGGCGATCAGGGCGGCGGCGCCCTCGGGGGTCAGGCCGACCCGTTCCTCGTTCGGGCGCTGTTCGGCCCGGACCCAGAGATGCGTCATGTCTTGTCCTTTGTTCAAAGCAGACCAGCGGCCTTGACGGCCTGAATCGAGGCGCGCGCCTCCATCGCGGCGCGGAAGGCGCGGATTTTCGGGAACGGGTCCAGGTCGACGCCGTCGCCCTCGAGCCAGCCGGTGACCACGTAGAGATAGCAATCGGCGATGCTGACCGCCTCACCCAGCACAAAGGGGCCGCGCAGCCCGTTCGTCTCGACATAGGCGGCTGAGGTCGTCATCGTCTCGGGCACCTTGGCGGTCATGTCGGCCCAGCTGTCGGCGCGGTCGGCCCATCGGGCGCCGCGCATCTTGTGGGCGTGGTTCACATGCATGGTGGAGGCAAGGTAATACATCACCTCGCGCATGCGGGCGCTGAGCAGCGGATCGGCGGGGACCAGCCCCTTGTCGGGCGCGCTGTCGGCGATGAATTCCAACAGCGCACCGGTTTCGGTCAGGATGCCGCCGGGCACAGCCAGCGCCGGCACCCGGCCCTTGGGGTTGATCTGGTGGTAGGCGGGTTTGGTCTGTTCGGCGGCGCCAAAGTCGAGCTGTACCTTTTCGTGTTCGATTCCCGCCTCGTGAAGCGCGATGGCGACGGCCACGGAAATGGTGCCGGGTGCACAATAAAGCTGCATCGGATCCCCCTAGAGATGCGTCTGGGCAAACTGCCGCTCTGGGGCCTCCAGATGCGGGACGGCGTTGAACAGCACCGGGCTGAGATGCGTGCCGATCGGATAGAGACGATGCATCGACGTGTTCATGATGGCAAGGGCCACCCGCGCCATGGCCGGTATGTCCAGCCCCATCGCCTGACGCATCACCATCGAGATGAGCCCGCCCGAGGTGACCACGATGGCCGGCCCCGCCCCGTGGGCGATTTCGGCCAATGCCGACGAGACCCGGGTTTCGAACTGGTCGAAGCTTTCGGGTGCGTCCTGGATGCGGCCTTCGGCCCAGGCGGTGAAGGTCATCGGCAGGTGCTCGACAAAGCCTTCGCGATCCTCGGGGATGGTGACACCGTGCTGCGCCTCGAAAAGCTGGGCGAGGGTGAAATACTCGATCTCGTTCAGGCGCGGGTCCTGTACCACATCGGCCAGACCCATGCTGGCGGCGGTTTCCAGGTGGCGGGTCAGGGTGCCACAATAGACGCGCGGATGATGGGCGCGGGTGTCGGCCAGATGCGACCCCAGCCAGCGCGCCTGCTGGTGCCCCAGCTCGCTCAGCCGGTCATAGCTTTCCTCGTCGCGGGCGGCGGTATTGGCCTGGCCATGACGGATCAGGGTGATGTGAGACATGTCATCCTCCACTTCGGGCAGACTCTTAGGCAAGGATCGGGCCGGGGGCCAGAGGGGTTTGGCGCCGGGCGCGTGAATTTACCGGGCGTTGGTGCCTGTGGCTGGTTGCGGATGCCTCCGGCGGGAGTATTTTCAGCGAAATGAAGGGACGGGAGGAATTGTGATGACGGTGAACGCGGAGCGGTTTCTGGAGGATCTGCACAAGCTGCGCAGCTTTGGCGCCGCAGGGGTGGGCAAGGGCGTGGTGCGACCGGCCTATTCCGAGGCGGATATCGCGGCGCGCCGCTGGCTGGCGGGCCGGATGGAGGAGGCGGGGTTGCAGGTGCGCTTTGACCCGGTCGGCAATCTCTTCGGCCTGGCAGAGGGGCCGTCGCTGCTGATGGGATCGCATTCCGACAGCCAACCCGAGGGCGGCTGGCTGGACGGCGCGCTGGGGGTGATCGCGGCGTTGGAGATTGCCCGCAGCAGCGCCCGCCCGGTCTCGGTCGTCAGTTTCCAGGACGAAGAGGGTAGGTTCGGCGTCACCACCGGGTCGGCGATCTGGTCCGGGCACCTGCCGCTGGTCGAGGCGGATGGGCTGAGCGATCACGCAGGCGTGTCCTTTGCCATGGCGCGCGCGGCAGTGGCGGATCTGGCGGGGGATTTTGTCGACCCGTCGCAGTTCACCGGTTTTGTCGAGATGCATATCGAACAAGGCCCGACGCTGGATACAGAGGGCGAGCAGATCGGGGTGGTCAGCGATATCGTCGGTATCCGCGACATGAAGGTGACATTCGAGGGCCAGCAGAACCATGCTGGCACCACGCCCATGCACCTGCGCCGCGACGCGTTCCAGGCGTTGTCCGATTTCAACGCGCGGCTGGGCGAGCGATTCCGCAATGTGGTCACCCCGCGCACCGTCTGGACCATCGGCCATGTCAACCTGCATCCCAATGCGTCGTCCATCGTGCCGGGGCGAGCGCGGTTCTCGATGCAGTGGCGCGATGGTGACACGGCCCGGCTGGCGCGGATGGAGGAGATCATTCGCGCCACCGCACAGGAGGTGGCGGAGGCGCGCGGCATGAAGCTGAGCTTTGGCCCGCTCCTGGGTCTGGAACCGGTGGCGATGGATTCACAATTGCGCGCCGCTCTGGAAAAGGGGGCCCAGGCGGTCGCGCCGGGGCGCTGGCGGTCCATGCCCTCGGGCGCGTTGCACGATGCCACCAACGTGTCGCGCCTGATGCCGGTGGCGATGCTCTTCGTGCCGTCGATCGGCGGGATCAGCCACGATTTCGCAGAGGATACTGACGAGGCAGACCTTGTTGCCGGGTTGAGGGTTCTGGACCAAGCCGTTGCCGCGCTGGACCAGAGCAAGGAATTACCGGTCTCCTGCCATTTTTCAGCCGCGTTCCTTTGGCAATCTCTGTGTGTCGACAATTGAGAGATTTGCGAGGGCCAGTCGTCCATGTTTCGGAAAATCATTGTTCTGTTAGGCCTGAGTGGCCTGCTTTTCGCCTGTCAGGACAGCGTTCGGCATAATCAGGATGCCCGGATCCTGGCGATTGGCGATTCGCTTCTGTCGTGGAACTCCGCCTTTGGCAGTTCGGTCCCCGATGTAATTTCCAAGGAGCTGGGTCAGCCGGTTGTCGACCGCTCTGTGAGCGGCGCATGGATGTTGACGCGGGATGGTGACGAGGAAGGCCGGGGCGTAAACGTGCCCTACCAGTACGAGCAGGGCGCCTGGGAATGGGTTGTCGTCAATGGCGGCGGCAATGACCTGCTGTTCGGGTGTGGTTGCGGCCGCTGCGACACTGTCATGGACCGTCTGATATCGACCGATGGCTCGGCGGGGCAGATACCCGATCTTGTCCGCCGTATCCGTGCTGACGGTGCAAGGGTGCTCTATACAGGATATCTGCGCAGCCCCGACCTGCTGACCCCGATCGAGCATTGCAAGAATGACGGAGACGAGCTTGAGGCGCGGATCGCCCGGTTGGCTGCGGCCGAAGACGGGGTGTATTACGTCTCGATGCAGGATGTCGTGCCACCCGGCGGTCTGACCTATTTTGCTCCCGACCTCATCCATCCCGCGCGCAAGACCAGCCGCAAAGTGGGCGAGCGGCTGGCCTCGGCGATCCGTCAGTTGAACGGGCGCCCCTAACCCAATAGCAGGATTTCGCTGGGCCCGGCGCTACGGCGCAGAGCATGCAGGTCGGCCAAGTCCGGATCATTGATCCAGGCCCGTGCAGCCCCGGCATCCGGAAAACTCAGGATTGCGACAACATCCGGTACTTGTGGCGCACCGTCCAGGGCGCTGGCGGCCGGTGTGGCCTGCTCGACCTTGCCGCCATGGCGGGCCAGCGCCGCACCGGCGCGGTCACGATAGGCGGCCAGGGCGACGGGGTCGGTGACGGTGGCTTTAAAGACTGCATAGATCATCGGCTCTTCTCCTTGTTGCAGATACTTTGGAACGTAGTGATACTGAGACATGCGGAAAACGCGTGTGTTTGCACGATATACATGCGAAAATGCATGGCATGGATGCGGATTGGGAAGATCTTAGAACGGTTCTGGCCGTGGTACGCGGGGGCACTCTGGCAACGGCGGCCACGATACTTGGGGTGAATTACACCACCGTGGCGCGCCGAGTACAAAGGGCCGAGGCGGCGCTGGGCGAAACCCTGTTTGATCGTCTGGCCGATGGCTATCGCCCGACCGAAGCGGGGCGCATGGTGGCGGATCATGCCGCTGGGATGGAAACTCGCCAGCAGGATCTGTTCCGCCGCCTTCAGGGCCGAGATCAGAGCCTTGGCGGCAGGTTGGTGATAACCGCGCCTCAACTTCTGGTCGGTCCGCATCTGGCTCCTGTCATGGCACGGTTCACTGACCTGCACCCATTGGTGGACCTCCACTTGCGTGCCACCAACGACCTCCTCGACTTGACCCGGCGCGAAGCGGATCTGGCCATTCGCATAAGTCGCAGCCCCGGCGACAGCCTGACCGGTATCCGGCTTTGCGCGCAACAGGCGGCGAGCTTTGCCGCGCCGCAGGTGGCCGAAGCTATTGCGGTCGATCCAAACGCCCCCGTTGACTGGATCGCCTATGAGCAGACACCGCGCGTGCCAGAGGCCGTGCTCGGCAGCTTCCCAAACACCCGCCTGAGATACGTGTTTGATGACATGGTCGCGATGGTCGGTGCCGCGCAAGCCGGTCTGGGCGCGGTGCGGATGCCGATGTTCCTGGGCCGCGCCACGCCGGGGCTGGTACAAGTGCCGCTGCTGCCGCCGCAACCCTATGCCGACATCTGGGTGGTCGGGCACCGGGACGTCTGGCGCGCAGCCAAGCCGCGCGCCTTTCGCGAGGTCTTGATACCCTGGTTCCGGTCCCGCCGGGCTGATTTCGTGGCGTGAACCAGAACCGCGTTAGATCGTTCCGAGCAGCCGCAACGCCAGGGCGACCGACGACAGCGCGGCCAGGGCAAAGGCCAGGGTTCTGAGCACCGGGATACCCAGGCAATAGATGATGTAATGGGCGAAAATGCCCACAAAAAACGTCATCGCCAGCGTGCCGGGATAGGCATCTTCGGGCATCCTGATCATCGCCATCACGGCCAGCGGCGCAAAGGCGGCAAAGGCCTGGATCGCCACGTTATGCGCCCGCATCGCCCGCTGTGCCCAGGCACTTTGCGGAACGGCGTTCGGATCATAGTTCGCCATGGCGCCCATCAGGCCACGGATCATGATCCGGTCAAGGATATAGGGCAACCAGGCGATAGCCACCCAAAGCGCGGTCAAAGCGGTATAGAATTCGAGTGTTGTCATGATATGCGTCCCTCCCACCGGAAACATACCATATTTTGTGCCACTTTGCGCGTGAGAAATGCGCCGGTCAGCCCCGCGCGATCAACAATATGCGCCGTTCCACCCGAACCCTGCCGCGCGCCTCGTGCAGCTTGGCCCGTGCCGCCGTCAACCGCTGCAAAGCCCGGTCGCGCTCGTCATAGAGTCGGCGGACCCGCGATCCCGGATTGCCGATCATCAGGTATCCCCGACCGATCGCACCGGGTATCAGCAGTGCCGCCTGCTCCAACCCTTGCCGCCATGCAATGTCGGCCCGGACATAGCGGCGCATGGCCTTGTCCAGCATGCGTCTGCGAATCTCCAGATATGGGTGCATTGCAGCCTCCCTCCCAAAGGAACTGCGGCGGGCGCTGGCCCGCCTGTGCTTCGGTCCGCGCATGTTCATGCTACCGTCGGTGGCCGGTCCCGGTCAACCTGGCCTAGCGCCAGCTGACATCGCCCAGAAAGATATATCCCGCCCCATAGATCGTCTTGATCAGACGCGGGTTCTTGGGGTCTTCGCGCAGTTTGGTGCGCAGGCGCGAGATGCGCACATCCATCGCCCGGTCAAAGCTTTCGCCCGCAGCACCGCCCAGGGCCTCCTGCATCTGCGCCCGGCTGATCAGTCGCTTGGGGCTCTCCAGAAACAGCCGCAGCACCTCGCCCTCGGCATGAGAGAACGGGGTCTCGGCGCCGCTTTCATCCTCCAGCGCATAGCGGTCGAAATGCGCCGTCCAGCCGTTGAAGCTGGCGATATCGCCGCCCTGCACCTCACCGCGCATCCCGTCGCGCAGCCGCGCGCGGATACGCGCCACCACCTCGGCCGGGTCAAACGGCTTGGTGATGTAATCGTCAGCCCCCAGTTCCAGCCCGGTCACCCGGTCCTGCACCTGCGCCCGGCCCGAGATGATGATCACCGTCGCCCCCTGTTCCAGCGCCAGCCGGTGCACCAGCGCCAGACCGTCGGTATCGGGCAGCGACAGGTCCACCAGGCAGACATCCGGCGTCACCCGTTTCAGCGAGGCCTCGAATTCGCGGGCACGGGAGAAGCTCTGGGTGCGGAACCCGGCCTCGGCCAGCGCTTCGGTCAGGATCAGCCGGATTTCCGGTTCGTCGTCCAGGATGGTCACGAGAGGGGCGGTCATGTCGTCTCCTCAGAGCGGATCAGCGCGGCCAGTTGCGCGCGGGTAAAGGGCTTGCGCAGCACCGGGCCGCGGGTCAAGGCCTCGCGGTGCAGCGGATCGGACAGTGGCAGCGAGGTCATCAGGATACAGGGCAGCGCGCGCGGCAGGCGTTTCAGCAGGTCGATACCGGTTGCGGCCCCCTCCAGTTTGATGTCCGACAGGACCAGCGCGATATCCTCGATGTCGGCGGTCAGCGCGCTGGCCTCGTCGACCGAGGTCGCCTCGATCACCGTATGCCCCAGATCGACCAGCATGTCGCGGAAGGTCGCGCGCAGATCCTCGTTATCTTCGACCAGCAACGCCAGCCCGCCCTGCGTGGGCGGCGCGGCACGATAGGGCAGGCGCAACGTGACAACCGCGCCCGTGGGGGTGTTGCCCAGCCGCATGTCGCCGCCCGCCAGCTTGACCATGTCATAGACCATCGGCAGGCCCAGCCCCGACCCCTCGCTGCCCTTGGTGGTAAAGAACGGGTTCAGCCCGCGCTCCAGCGCCTCCTTGGAAAATCCCGGGCCTGTGTCGGTTACCGCGATCTCGATCCAGATACGGCCGATGGCATGTGCGCTGACCGCGATCAGCCCGTTGGCGCCGCAGGCGTCGCGCGCGTTCAGCACCAGGTTCAGCAGCGCATCCTGCAACATGCCCGCATCCAGCATCAGCGCCTCGTCCGGCGTGTGGTCCAGCACGCTCAGCCCGATGCCGCGCGGCAGGGTGGGGGTGGCCAGCAGCTTGAGGTCATCGAGCAGCCCGTGCATGTCGGTGGCCCGTGGCCGTAATGTGCGGTTGCCGGTCATGTCGGCGATCCGGTTCAGCAGGCGTCCACCCCTCTGCGCGGTGGCCTGGGTTGCGGCCACCAGTTCGGCGGCCTCTTCGGGCAGGTCCATCTTCTCCATCTTCGACATCATGCCCAGGATGATGGTCAATAGGTTCGAGAAATCATGCGCCAGCCCGCTGGTCATCTGCGCCGCCATTGCCCTGCGGCGGGATTGTTGCAGCGCGACCCGGGTCTGGGTTTCGGTGGTCACATCCATCGACAGGATATAGACCCCGCCGGTACCATCGGGGGTAAACGCCACCCGGATGCGCCGCCCGTCATGCGCCTCGTTGAACTCGAAAACCGGACTGTCCCCGCCATAGGCGGCCTGAAGATGTGGCTCGATCTTGGCAAAGGCCTCCGGCCCCAGCGCCTCCGAGATATGCAGCCCCAGGATGTCCGAGGGCCGCCCAGGCATCACCGCGCTCAGCCGCCGGTTGGAATAGGTGTAATGCCCGTCCCGATCCACATGGGCGATATGGGCCGGCATCATCTCGGTGGTCAGGCGGGTGCGTGCCTCGATCTCGGTCAACTGCCGCTGCGCCTCTTCCAGCGCGCTGATGGTGGCGGCCAGCTTGCGGTTGGTGGTGCTCAGCTCCTCGGCATGGGCCAGGAGCTGGCCCGACAGTTCCTCGGACCGGGCGCGCAGCAGCTCTTCTACCCGCTTGGTCCGGGTGATGTCGGTATAGACGGTCACCCATCCACCCTGCGGCAGGGGCGCGCCCTCGATCGAGATGACCTGCCCGTTGACGCGCGTCCGTTCGAAATAATGCGGCACAAAGGCGCGCGCCTGCTGCACCCGGTGCCGGACCAGCGCGTCGATGTCGGCGACCTCGCCATAATCGCCGCGCTGGGCGAGATAACGGATCGTGTCGTCGAACCGCGCACCCGGACGGATCAGCCGGTCGGGCAGATGAAACATTTCCTGGAAACGGCGGTTGCAGACCGCCAGTCGCAGGTCATTGTCATAGATGGACAGGGCCTGGGCGATCAGGTTCAGCCCGGCCGAGGTCATCGTCTTGATCCACTGTTCGCTTCTGTCCACGGCGTCTGGCCTCCCTCACTCTCTGCCTAGCACCACAAAATTCGTCAGAACAAGGGGCGGCGGTCCCGGGGGATACCGTGTCGCGGATACCGAATGGGCGCTGTTACAATTCGTAAGAATTGGGAAAACATCACGAAAACTTTCCCCGCGACCAATGGCGCTGTTCCTGATCTGGGGCAGAATCGCAACGGTCCGTCAGGGTCACGCGGTCACGTCCGGCCCGAAGGAGCGGGTCGGAATGGGGAGGAGAGAGACATTGGTCCAGTCGCAGTCGGGCGCTGGGGGGCTTCAGTCCCTTCCGGCGCTGCTTCACCGCAACGCAACCCAGTTTGGGAATGCCCCGGCTTACCGGGAAAAGGAATTCGGCATCTGGCAATGCTGGACCTGGGCCGAAGCCGCGGCCGAGATTCGCGCCATGGCGCTGGGTTTTCTGGAGATCGGCGTCGAAAAGGGCGACCACATCGCCGTCATCGGCCGCAACCGTCCGGCGCATTACTGGTCGATGGTCGCCGCCCAGATGGTCGGCGCCGTGCCGGTGCCGTTCTACCAGGACGCGGTGGCCGAAGAGATGACATATGTCATGGAGCATTGCGGCGCCAAATACATCGTCTGCGGTGACCAGGAGCAGGTCGACAAGGTCATCGAGATCCAGGAGAAGGTGCACCAGGTCAAGCACATCCTCTATACCGACAAGCGCGGGATGCGGAAATACGACCACTCCCAGATGAACGCGCTGCATGACATCATGGCCGAGGGTCGCGCCGGGCATCACCGGCTGGACGCCGAACTCGACCGCCGCATCGCCGCGATCACCTATGACGACACCTGCGTGATGCTCTACACTTCGGGCACCACGGGCAAACCCAAGGGCGTGGTTCTGTCCAACCGCAACGTCATCGAAAGCGCCAAGAATTCGGCGGACTTCGATCACCTGACCCGCGGCGAGGATATCCTCTCCTACCTGCCGATGGCCTGGGTGGGCGACTTCATCTTCTCGATCGGACAGGCCTATTGGTGCGGTTTCTGCGTGAACTGCCCCGAAAGCCCCGACACGATGATGACCGACCTGCGCGAGATCGGCCCGACCTATTTCTTCGCCCCGCCACGGGTGTTCGAGATGCAGCTGACCAACGTGATGATCCGGATGGAGGATGCAAGCCCCCTGAAACGCCGGATGTTCCACCACTTCATGGCCCATGCCAAGAAGGTCGGCGGTCGCATCCTGGACGGCAAGCCGGTCAGCTTCGGCGACCGCCTGAAATACGCGCTTGGCAACTTTCTGGTCTACGGCCCGCTCAAGGATACGCTGGGCTACAGCCGGTTCCGCGTGGGCTACACCGCGGGCGAGGCGATCGGGCCGGAAATCTTCGATTTCTACCGCTCGCTCGGCATCAACCTGAAACAGCTCTACGGCCAGACCGAGGCGACCGTGTTCATCACCGTCCAGCCCGATGGAGAGGTGCGTGCCGATACCGTCGGCGTGCCCGCGCCGGACGTCGAGATCAAGATCGACGAAAAGGGCGAGATCCATTACCGCTCGCCCGGCGTCTTCGTCGAGTATTACAAGAACCCCGAAAGCACCGCCTCGACCAAGGATGCCGAAGGCTGGGTCGCAACCGGCGACGCGGGCTTCATCGAGGAAGGCACGGGTCACCTGCGCATCATCGACCGCGCCAAGGACGTGGGCAAGATGGCCGACGGCAGCATGTTCGCGCCGAAATATGTCGAGAACAAACTCAAGTTCTATCCCGACATTCTCGAGGCCGTGCTGTTTGGCAATGGTCGCGACCGTTGCGTCGCCTTCATCAACATCGACCTGACGGCGATCGGCAACTGGGCCGAGCGCAACAACATCGCCTACGCCTCGTACCAGGAACTGGCAGGACACCCGCGCGTGTTGGAAACCATCACCAACCACGTGGAAGAGGTGAACAAATCCGTTGCCGCCGACGCCATGCTGTCGGGCTGCCAGGTGCATCGCTTCGTCGTCCTGCACAAGGAGCTTGATGCCGACGATGGCGAGATCACCCGGACCCGCAAGGTGCGCCGCGGCTTTGTCGAGGACAAGTATGCCGACATCATCGCCGCGCTTTATGACGGCTCCGACAAGGTCTCGACCGTGACCGAGGTGACCTATGAGGATGGCCGCAAGGGCGCGATCAAGGCGACGCTGACCATCTGCGACGCCAAGGTCCAGCCCGTGGCACAGCACAAGGTGGCCGCTGAATAAGCGCCGGCAGGGCGCGCGGCCCGCGCCCACCGCACTGGACCCCGGTCCGACAGACAAGGGAGACACCGATGCTCGACGCATCTGAGGGATACATCACCGAGGACGGCCGCAAGATCGGCGGCGTGGTGATGGAAATGAAGAACATCACCCTGCGGTTTGGCGGCGTGGTGGCGATCAAGGACATCAGCTTTGACATCCGCGAGGGCGAGATCCGCGCGATCATCGGCCCGAACGGTGCCGGCAAGTCCTCGATGCTTAACGTGATCTCGGGCTTTTATGTGCCGCAAGAGGGCGAGGTCTGGTTCCACGGCAAGAAGCGCCCTGCGATGCGCCCCTATGAGGTGGCCCGCCAGGGCATCGCGCGCACCTTCCAGAACATTGCCCTGTTCGAGGGGATGAGCGTTCTGGACAACGTGATGACCGGGCGGCTCAACTTCATGAGCGCGGGCCTGCTGAGCCAGTCGATCTGGCGCGGCAAGGCCGAGCGCGAAGAGGTCGAGAACCGCGAGGCGGTGGAAAAGATCATCGATTTCCTCGAGATCCAGCACATCCGCAAGACGCCGGTGTCGCGCCTGCCCTACGGCCTGAAAAAGCGGGTCGAACTGGCCCGTGCGCTGGCCGCCGAGCCCAAGCTCTTGCTGCTGGACGAGCCGATGGCGGGCATGAACGTCGAAGAGAAAGAGGACATGAGCCGCTTCATCCTCGACGTGAACGACGAGTTCGGCACCACCATCGCGCTGATCGAACACGACATGGGCGTGGTCATGGACCTGAGCGACCGTGTGGTGGTGATGGATTACGGCAAGAAGATCGGCGACGGCACACCCGACGAGGTGCGCAACAACCAAGAGGTCATCGACGCCTATCTGGGGGTGGCACATGACTGATCTTCACCTGAACGACACGATGAAAACCGGGGGCGCGGGACATGTCTGATCAACTGATTTATGCCACCGAGGTGATCCTCAACGGCCTGATGGCGGGCGTGCTCTATGCGCTGGTGGCGCTGGGCTTCGTGCTGATCTACAAGGCGTCCGGCATCTTCAACTATGCCCAGGGCGTGATGGCGCTGTTTGCCGCCATGACCCTGGTGGGGATCATGAACGGCCAGGTGCCCTTTGCGCATCTGATCAACGCGACCTTCGGGGTTCATGTCACCCATTTCGGCTGGACCATTCCGGCGCTGCTGGCCATCCTGCTGACGATGGGCGTGATGATCCTTCTGGCCTGGGCGGTGCAGCAATTCGTGATGCGCCACCTGGTCGGGCAGGAACCGATCATCCTGTTCATGGCCACCATCGGGCTTGCCTATTTCCTCGAAGGCGTGGCCGACCTGATGTGGGGCTCCGAGATCAAGACGCTGGATGTCGGCTTGCCGCAGGGCCTGAACGTCTGGATCGACGACACCACCTACGGCATCTTCGGCTACGGCTTCTTCATCGACAATCTGGATATCGTGGCGACCGTGATCGCGGCGCTTCTGGTGGCGGCGCTGGTGGCCTTCAGCCAGTACACCAAGCAGGGCCGGGCGATGCGCGCGGTGGCCGACGATCACCAGGCGGCGCTGAGCGTCGGTATCTCGCTGAACTTCATCTGGGTGCTGGTCTGGTCGGTCGCGGGCTTTGTCGCGCTGGTCGCGGGCATCATGTGGGGCACCAAGTCGGGCGTGCAGTTCTCGCTGTCGCTGATCGCGCTCAAGGCGCTTCCGGTGCTGATGCTGGGCGGCTTCACCTCGATCCCCGGCGCCATTGTCGGCGGGCTGATCATCGGGGTGGGCGAGAAACTGTTCGAATTCGCGGTTGGCCCGCTGGTGGGCGGCGCGACCGAGAACTGGTTCGCCTATGTTCTGGCGCTGATCTTCCTCGTGTTCCGGCCGCAGGGCCTGTTCGGCGAGAAGATCATCGAAAGGGTCTGAGGCTCCGGTGGGCGACCCCGTTGCGCGTGCCGCGCAACGAGACCCGCCCGCCCGGAACCTTCGCAAGGAAGGGAGGAGACGGATGAACAAGCTGATCGCCATCGTCAATGTCGTCGCCTGGTCGGGCTTCTGGGCCTTTGGCTATATCGCCCTGACCGCGCAGGATCTGAGCGACCATCAGCTGATCACCGCCAGCTTTCTGGCCTTTGCCGGGTTCATCATGGGGATCGTCGCATATCCGCGGCTGGTCCGGGCCGCCGAAGCGAGCGGCTATGCGAAAAAGACAAATCAACTCGACACCGCGGCCCGCAACCGCGCGCAGTCCGAAGGGGGCATGTAAGCGATGTTCTACCGTGAAGCCGGAGATTTCAAAACCTCCTACCAGTCCGACAGCCAGACCTTTCCGATCAAGTTCGACCGGTATCGGTACTACGTGGTTTTGGTGGTGGCCTTCGGGATCATCCCGTTCATCATCAACGACTATTGGGCGAACTCGCTGCTGCTGCCGTTTCTGATCTATGCCATCGCCGCGATCGGGCTGAACATCCTGGTGGGCTATTGCGGCCAGGTCAGCCTAGGCACCGGCGGGTTCATGGCGGTGGGCGCTTATGCCGTCTACAAGCTGATGACCGCCTTTCCCGAGGTGAGCATGTTCATCCATGTGATCCTGGCCGGTGGCATCACCGCTGCCGTGGGGGTGCTGTTCGGCCTGCCCAGCCTGCGGATCAAGGGGTTCTACCTTGCGGTGGCAACTTTGGCGGCGCAGTTCTTTCTGGTCTGGCTCTTCAACCGGGTGCCGTGGTTCTACAACTATTCCGCCTCGGGCCAGATCAACGCGCCCGAACGGGAAGTGTTCGGTGTCATCATCACCGGCGCCAATGCGCCGGCCTGGGCCACCTACCTGTTCTGCCTGGTCTTTCTGACCCTCTGCGCCCTGATCGCCCGGAACCTGACCCGCGGCACCATGGGCCGCACCTGGATGGCGATCCGCGACATGGACATCGCGGCCGAGATCATCGGTGTGAACCCGCTCAAGGCCAAGATGACCGCCTTCGCCGTCAGTTCCTTCTTCATCGGCATCTCGGGCGCGCTGTTCTTCGCGCTCTACCTCGGAGCCGTCGAAGTGGGCGAGGCCTTTGGCATCCAGAAATCTTTTCTGGTGCTGTTCATGGTGATCATCGGCGGTCTCGGCTCGATCTTCGGCTCGTTCGCGGGTGCGGCCTTCCTGGTGCTGCTGCCGGTGGTGCTCAAGGTCGTCGGCGCGGACATGCTGGGCTGGCCCACGGATATCGTGGCGCATCTGCAACTTGTTATCGTCGGTGCGCTGATCATCGTGTTCCTGATTATGGAACCCCACGGGCTGGCGCAGCTGTGGCGCGTGGCCAAGGAAAAACTCAGACTCTGGCCCTTCCCGCACTGATGCGGACAGGTCCAACCCGATACGGGGGGCGGTTCCCCCCGTACACCAACATCGGTCTAACCAAGGGAGGAGACACCCGATGAAGATGAAACTGGCAACCGTGGCGCTGAGCGCCCTGATCGCCGCTGGCCCGGCACTGGCTGACCTGACATTCCCGTCGCTCAGCTATCGTACCGGTGCCTATGCCGCGGGCGGCATTCCGTTCGCAGACGGCTATGCCGACTATTTCACCCTGCTCAACGAGCGGGACGGTGGCATCGGCGGCGTCAAGGCCAACGTGCTGGAATGCGAAACCGGCTACAACACCGAGAAAGGCGTTGAATGCTACGAGTCGACCAAGGGCCAGGGCGCCCTGGTGTACCAGCCGCTGTCGACCGGTATCACCTATCAGCTGATCCCCAAAGCCACCGCTGACGGTATCGCAATCCACTCGATGGGCTATGGCCGTACCTCTGCCAAGAACGGCAAGGTGTTCTCGAACGTCTTCAACTATCCCGCCAACTACTGGGATGGTGCCTCGGGCGCGGTGAACTACCTGCTGGAAATCAACGGCGGCGACATCAAGGGCAAGAAGATCGCCCTGGTCTATCACAACTCTGCCTATGGCAAGGAACCGATCCGCACCCTGGAAGAGCTGAGCAAGAAGCATGGCTTTGAACTCAGCACCCTGCCGGTCGACCATCCGGGCCAGGAGCAGAAATCGCAGTGGCTGCAAATCCGTCGCGACAAGCCCGACTATGTGCTGATGTGGGGCTGGGGCGTGATGAACCAGGTCGCCGTTCAGGAAGCCGCCAACATCCGCTTCCCGATGGAAAACTTCATCGGCATCTGGTGGTCGGGTTCCGAGAACGACGTGTTGCCCGCCGGTGATGCCGCCAACGGCTACAAGGCGCTGACCTTCCACAACGTCGGCACCGATTTCCCGCTGTTCGACGATCTGAAGAAATACGTGATCGACGCGGGCAAGGCGGCGGGTGCCGGTGACCAGGTCGGTACCGTGCTCTATAACCGCGGTCTCTATGCCGCCATGCTGGCAGCCGAAGCCGCCAAGAAGGCACAGGAGATCTCGGGCAAGGCCGACATCACCGCCGCCGACATGCGCGACGGCATGGAAGCGCTGGAGATCACCGAAGCGAAGATGGCCGAACTGGGCCTGCCGAACTTCGGTCCGACCTTCTCGGTCAGCTGCGAGAACCACGGCGGCGACGCCCTGGTGGGTGTGACCCAGTGGGATGCGACGTCCAAGACCTGGTCGCTGATCTCGGACTTTAAACCGACCGACGGCGAGGTCATCGGCGCGCTGATCGAGGAAGACTCGAGCGCCTACGCGACCGAGAACAACATCGCGCCGCGCTGCAACTAAGCGCAGGACCGGGCCCGGGATCCGGGCCCGCATCGAACCCGGGACGGCGGTCCGCCGCCGTCCCACCCCGATCATCCCCGGCAAACCGGGGCCAATGAGGACAAGCGCGGATGCTGGATGCGGCAAATACCACGGATGCGCAGGTGGAAACCCTGCTGGAGGTCAACAATATCGAGGTGATCTACAATCACGTGATCCTCGTGCTTAAGGGTGTCAGCCTCACCGTGCCCAAGGGCGGGATAACCGCGCTGCTGGGTGGCAACGGCGCCGGCAAGACGACCACGCTCAAGGCGGTGTCGAACCTGCTGCATTCCGAACGCGGAGAGGTGACCAAAGGGTCGATCAAGTATCGTGGCGAGACCATTCACGAACAGGACCCCGCCGCCCTGGTGACCAAGGGCGTCATCCAGGTGATGGAAGGCCGCCATTGTTTCGAACACCTGACTGTCGAGGAAAACCTGCTGACCGGCGCCTATACCCGCAAGGATGGCGGCGCCAATATCCAGCGTGACCTCGAGATGGTCTATAACTACTTCCCCCGCCTCAAGGAGCGCCGCCGCAGCCAGGCAGGCTATACCTCGGGCGGTGAACAGCAGATGGTGGCGATGGGGCGGGCGCTGATGTCGCGGCCCGAGACCATCCTGCTCGACGAGCCCTCGATGGGCCTGGCGCCGCAGCTGGTCGAAGAGATCTTCGAGATTGTCCGCGACCTGAACCAGAAAGAGGGCGTGTCCTTCCTGCTGGCCGAACAGAACACCAACGTGGCGCTGCGTTATGCCCACTACGGCTATATCCTGGAATCCGGTCGCGTGGTGATGGATGGCCCCGCCAAGGAACTGCGCGAGAACCCGGATGTGAAGGAATTCTATCTCGGCATGTCCGATGAGGGCCGCAAGAGTTTCCGCGATGTCCGCTCCTATCGCCGCCGCAAGCGGTGGCTGAGCTGATGAGGGATCATGCCATGACCCATTTTGATGCACTCGAAACCCGCTCGGCCGATCAGCGCGCCGCCGATCTGGCCACGGCCTTGCCAGAGCAGATCGCCCGCGCGAAAACCGCGCCCGGTTTTGCCCGTTTGCTGGCCGATATCGACCCGGCCGCGATCACCGATGCCCTGGCACTGGCGACGCTGCCGGTGCTGCGCAAGTCGGAACTCAGCCGGTCGCAGGGCGAACACCCGCCCTTTGGCGGCTTTACCGTCAAGCCCGCGCACGGGTTCGCCCATGTGTTCCAGTCTCCCGGTCCGATCTATGAACCGGGCGGCACCGATCACGACTGGTGGCGCATGGGGCGCTTCCTGCATGCCGCCGGTATCGGGCAGGGTGATATCGTGCAGAACTGCTTTGGCTATCACCTCACACCCGCCGGAATGATCTTTGAAAACGGCGCCCGGGCTGTCGGGGCGGCGGTGCTGCCCGCCGGAACCGGCCAGACCGAATTGCAGGTGACCGCCGCGCAAGACATCGGCTGCACCGCCTATGCCGGTACGCCCGATTACCTCAAGGTGATCCTGGACAAGGCCGAAGAGATGGGCGTCACGCTCAGCTTCACCAAGGCCGCCGTGGGCGGCGGCGCGCTGTTCCCGTCGCTGCGCAAGGAATATGCCGACCGTGGCATCTCGTGCCTGCAATGCTATGCCACCGCCGATCTGGGCAATATCGCCTACGAAAGCGCGGCGATGGAGGGGATGATCGTCGACGAACACGTGATCGTCGAGATCGTCACTCCCGGCACCGGCACGCCGGTGGCGCCGGGCGAGGTGGGCGAGGTCGTGGTGACCTCCCTCAATCCCGACTACCCGCTCATCCGCTTCGCCACCGGCGACATGTCGGCGGTGATGGCGGGCGCCTCGCCCTGCGGCCGCACCAACACGCGGATCAAGGGCTGGATGGGCCGCGCCGACCAGACCACCAAGATCAAGGGCATGTTCGTGCGCCCCGAGCAGGTGGCGGCCTTGGTCGACAAGCATTCCGAAATCGTCAAGGCGCGGGTGATCGCCACCCGGGTGGGCGAGATGGATGCGATGACGGTCCAGATCGAAAGCCCTGGCGGCGACAGCAATGCCTATGCCCGTTCGGTCGCCGAGGTACTCAAGCTGAAAGGCGCGATCGAGGTCGTGGCCCCCGGAAGCCTGCCCAAGGACGGGCTGGTGATCGAGGACCAGCGCCGCTACGACTAGGCGCCTGACCGTATCGGACAACAGGACCCCGCGCCGTGGCGCGGGGTCCTGTTCAGCCCTCGGGCGCAAAGACCGCAACCGGATCGGCCACGCCCTTGACCACGTGCCGCCCCTTGTCCCGGTATCTCCGGCTGGACAATTGCGTCACGTCGCCGGTGACCAGAACCGGTTCTTGCAACGCAGCGCACAGCCCCTCGACCCGTGCCACAAGGTTGACCGCCGCGCCGATCACGGTGAAATCCAGCCGTTCGCGCCCGCCGATATTACCATAAAAGACCTCGCCCAGATGCAGCGCCACACCGATGCGCACCGCCTCGGGCCAGTCCGGCGCCGCCATCGCCGCCCGCAAGTCATCCACCGCCGCCTCGGCGCGGGCAACCGCGCCTTCGGCATCCTGTTCAACCGGAAAAATCCCCAAGACCGCGTCGCCGATGAACTTCAGCACCTCGCCGCCCCGGTCCAGAATGGCCCGGGTGACGCCTTCGAAAGCCTGGTTCAACAGGCCGATCACCTGTTCTGGCGGGTGCTCCGATGCGATCCGGGTGAACCCCCGGATATCGCTCATCCAGATCACCGCGCGGATCGTGTCACCGTCGCCGCGATGGATCTGCCCCTCCAGCACCCTCTGGCCCGCACGCTGGCCCACGAACGTATCCATCAGCGTCTGCGCCAGCCGCCGCTGCACATGATGCTCGACCACCACCGCAAGCGGCGGCACCAGGTCACGCAACAGCGCGCGTTCGTCTGCGGAAAACCCGCCCGCCCGCTTGGTCTGGAGCGTCAGCCCCTTGTAACTGCCATCGGCAAAGGGCAGCGCCAGCCCCAGGTAATGGGTGAAGCCATCCGCCCGCAATTCTGCCCCGATCCCGTATTCGCCGGGCTCGGCCACCGCGTCCAGCCGCCAGTCGACATCCTTGCCCCGGGCATAGATCGGATACATCGGGCTGTTGTGCAGCCGCTCCAGTCCGACCTCGTCCCAGATCAGCTCATTCTCCTTTGCGCCCGCGCCCGGCACCCAGATCGAGAAACTCGAACGCGCGATCGGATGCATCAGCGGCGCGCCTATGGTGGCCCGGTCGATGCGCAACCCCGCCGCCATCAGCCGCTCGACCAACCCGTCCAGCACCGCCGCCAAACCGGCCTCGGCCCGCGCCCCGGTCAGCAGCCATCGGGTGATCTCGGCAGAGGTCCGGGTCGTCGTCATCGCGGCATTCCGTGGCAGAGGCGCAAAATCGCGCGGTAGGCACTGGTATTTCCGACTAATCTGGTCGATTAAGGGACAAAAGCAACCCCGTACCAGACCCACCATGGCCGAGATCCAGTATTCAGAACACGGTTCGCGCCGCCGCAATGCGCTGGGAACCCGCGTTCTGGGCGGGCTTGCCTATGCCATTGCCGCAGCCTGCCTGTTGCCGATGGTCGCCGTCGCGCTGGCGGCGCTGACCGGTGGGACCGATACGCTGGGCCACCTGATGTCCACGGTGCTGCCCGGATACGCGGCGACCACGCTGTTGCTGGTGCTGCTGGTGGCGGCCGGAACCTTCTGCCTTGGCGTCGGCGCGGCCTGGCTGGTGACGATGACCCGCTTTCCCGGCGTCCGCCTGATGGAGATTGCGCTGGTCTTGCCGCTGGCCTTCCCGGCCTATGTGCTGGCCTATGCCTATACCTTCGTGCTCGATCATCCTGGCGTGGTGCAGACCACCCTGCGCCAGCTCACCGGCTGGGGACCGCGCGACTACTGGTTCCCCGAGATCCGCTCGACCGAGGGCGCGGCGGTGATGCTGATCCTCGTGCTCTACCCCTACGTCTACCTGCTGGCGCGCGCCGCCTTCCTGCAACAAAGCGCCACCGCCTATCTTGCCGCCCGTGCGCTGGGGTCCAGCCCCTGGGCGGCGTTCTGGCGGGTGTCGCTGCCGATGGCCCGGCCCGCCATCGCCGGTGGCGTGCTGCTCGCGGTGATGGAGACCATCGCCGATTTCGGCACCGTGGCCTATTTCGGCGTGCGCACCTTTGCCACCGGCATCTATACCAGCTGGTTCTCGATGGCAGACCGCGCAGCGGCGGCACAGCTTGCACTGTGCCTTCTGGGCTTTGCCCTGTTGCTGGCAGTGGCCGAACGCACCCAGCGCGGCAAGGCGCGCTATTACCAGTCGGGCCGCCGCCACGCTGCCATGCCCGCGGGCGAGCTGAAAGGCTGGCGCGCCGCGGCTGCGCTGACGCTCTGCGCCATTCCCGTCCTGCTGGGCTTTGTCTTGCCGGTGGTGATCCTGGTCCTGATGGGGCTGGAATCGGAACAGGACCTGCTGTCGCAGCGCTATATCGGCTTTATCCGCAATTCGTTGATCCTGGCGGGCACGGCGGCCGTTGTGACGGTGACGGCCGCGATCTGCGTCGGTTTTTTCCAGCGGCTCCGCCCCGGGCGCTCGGCCCAGATTTCGGCCTATCTCGCCCGGCTTGGCTATGCGGTGCCGGGGGGCGTGATCGCTGTGGGCCTGATGGTGCCCTTCGCCTCGTTCGACAACGCGCTCGACGCCTGGATGCGGGCCACCTTCGGCGTCTCCACCGGCCTTTTGGTCACCGGCTCGATCTGGCTCTTGGTTGCCGCCTATATGGTGCGCTTCCTGGCCGCTGCGCTCAGCGCCTATGAGGGGGGGCAGAGCACTGTACACGCCAATATGGACGCCGCCGCCCGCTCGCTGGGGCAGACGCCCTTTGGCACGCTGCGGCGTATCCATCTGCCGATCCTGACGCCTTCGCTTATGACCGCGCTGCTCATCGTCTTTGTCGACGTGATGAAGGAACTGCCCGCGACTCTGATCATGCGGCCCTTCAATTTCGACACGCTGGCGGTGCAGGCCTATCGCCTGGCCAGCGACGAACGGCTCGAAGGTGCCGCCGTGCCCTCGCTGGTGATCCTCGCTGTGGGCCTCTTGCCGGTGATCCTGATCTGCCGCCAGGTCGGCCGCGGAAAGTAACCGCGCCGCCTCACTCGGGGATCAGGTCGTTGGTGGCATAGCTCAGCCGCGCCCCCGCCGCGCTCTGGTCGCCGGTGCCGAACAGCAGCACGCCGGTGCCCATCAAGGGCACCGCCCGCCGATGCACATCCACTGCGGGTCCGTCCTCGGGCAGCACCGCGCTGCCGGCGCTGGAATGGTCAGCATATTCCAGCACCGCACCGCGCAGCTCCAGCCGGCCATGCTGACGCGACACCCAGGGTTCGCTCAGCCTTATGTCACAGTCCTCGGCGCGCCCTACCGTCAGGCTCTGCCCCTCGGTCAGGTGCCAGACACCATCGTCGCTGCGGAACTCGGCGCTCTCGGTGCGCGCCCGTGTCAGCGCCGCGAAGCCCCCGGCGATGGTCGTGCGCCCGTCGCTGGCGCCCTGGGTGATCGAATAAACGCGGGTCGCCTCGGCCTTGCCCTTCAGCCGGATCCGACCGATCGGCAGGAATGCCTCGCGCGCTGTGTCGTCCAGCGCCTCGACCGCCGCGTTCCCGGCCAGGATCTCGCCCGCTTTGGCCAGGGTTGCCAGCCGCGCCGCCACGTTCACCGCGTCGCCGAACATGTCGCCCGGGGTTTCCTCGGCCTCGCCCCAGTAGAGACCCGCATGCAGGTTCAGCCCATGCGGCCAGGGTTCCGACAGCATCTGTCGCGCCGCGACATAGCCCGCGCCGGGGGCGTCGAACCGGCAGAGCGCATCGTCGCCCTGCGTCTTGATGCAACGCCCGCCATTGCCCTCGGCAATCTCGCGCAACCGTGCCAGCATCGTGCTGACGCGTTCCATCGCAACGTGCTGTCCCAACCTGTCATACAACGCAGTGCTGCCGGTTATGTCGGCAAGCAATACGGATGTCATCGGCATGATCGCCCCTCAACGGACTTTAAATCGAAACGTCAGAAAATGGTGGTCGCAGGGTACGCGGGCACCGGTGCCAGCGCAAATGAAAAGGCGCGGGGCAGGGCCCCGCGCCTCAAAGCTCCGCCCGGAAATGTTTACTTCCAGCCGACCTCGTTAAAGATCTTCTGCGCTTCGGGGATATTGGCAGCAACTTCCGACAGGTTGACCGTATCGGCCTTGAACTCTCCCAGCTCTGCGACGTTTGCGGCCAGTTCAACCCCGGAAACGGCCGGATACTCGTCATTGCCTTCCGAGAAATAGACCTGTGCCTGATCGCTGGCCAGGTATTCGAGGAACTTGATCGCGTTGTCGCGGTTGGGGGCATGGGCGGCGACACCGGCGCCCGACAGGTTCATATGCGCGCCATTGCCGCTCTGGTCGGGGAACACCCAACCGATCATGTCGCGGCTGTCGGACAGGCCTTTGATATCGGTCCGGATCGAGCGGGAAAAGTAATAGGTGTTCGACACCGCAATCTCGCACTCGCCCGACACGATGCCGCGCAATTGGTCGGTATCGCCGCCCTGCGGATCACGCGCCATGTTGGCAACCACGCCCTCGGCCCAGGCCTTGGCCGCGTCGCGCCCTTCGTGGGTGACGATGGCGGCCAGCAGGGTCTGGTTGTATTCGTTGGTCGACGAGCGGATACAGACCTGCCCCTTGTATTTCGGGTCGGCCAGGTCGGCATAGGTCATCGGCGGTTCGCTCACGTCGGCCTTGTCGAAAAAGATGATCCGCCCGCGCTGGGAAAAGCCGAACCACTGGTTGTCGCTGTCCTGGAGGTTGGCCGGAATACGCTCTTCCAGGATCGGGCTGTCGATGGCTTGCAGAATGCCCGCCTCCTTGGCGCGCGACAGGCGCGAGGTGTCGACGGTGAGCAGGATGTCGGCGGGCGAGTTCGCGCCCTCGGCCTGCATCCGGGCGACCAGCTCGTCGGCCTTGCCCTCGATCCGGTTGATGCGGATACCGGTGGCGGCCTCGAAATCCGAATAAAGGCGCTCGTCGGTGTCGTAGTGGCGCGACGAGTAGAGGTTCAGCTCGCCCTCGGCGACAGCCGATGTGGCGATCAGGGCGGCGGCGATTGCAGTGGTGGTCTTCATCATGGCAGAGGTCTCTCGCGATTCCAGTTATCTGACTGATTTAGTCAATTACCTGATTTTCACGCGGACGCAAGGCAAAACCGATAATTTCAGTCGGGTAATTCGGCCGCAATCACCCCTCGGCATTGTCCATCTGCCAGGCCGCCAGCAGCCGGGGCAGGGCGATGTCCCAGTCCAGCACGCCGGTCTTGTCGGCCCAGTCCTGATACTGGGCCACCAGCGCCTTTGCCCGGTCGGGCTCGCCCCGGATCAGGTCGTGCAGCTCGGTCCGGTCCCCTTCCATATCGTACAGCTCCCAGTCCTGCCCGTGCAGCCGCACCAGCTTGAACTGGCCCAACCGAATGGCGCTGTTGCCCTCGTGCTCGAAAAAGATGGGCTGCGCGCGCTCCCAGTCCTTGCCGCGCAGCAGGCCCAGCAGGCTCTCGCCTTGCAAGGGCTGCATCCCATGCCCGCCCAGCTCGGAAATCGGCTGCGCGCCCGCGACTTCCAGGATCGTCGGCAGGATATCGACCACATGACAGGCGGCGTGCAACGGCACAGGTGCCGCGATCCTGCCGGGCCAATGGGCGATCAACGGGGTCGAGATGCCGCCCTCGTGCACATAATGCTTGAACTTGCGGAACGGCGCGTTCGACACATTGGCCCAGGGCTTGTCATAGCTCTGATAGGTCAGCGCGCCGCCGGGCATGATCTCGGGCCGGTTGCCCATCTCGATATGCCGCCCGTCATGGGTGGTGTCGGGAAAGAACTTGGCCCAGCCATCCTCGGCCATGAATTCGGCGCAGCCCCCGTTGTCGCTGAGAAACAGGATCAGCGTGTTGTCGAACTGTCCCATTCGCTTCAGCGCCGCCAAGAGCGTGCCGATGGACTGGTCCATCCGGTCCACCATGGCGGCATAGGTGGCCATCTTGCGCGCTTCCCAATCCTTGTGCGGCGTGGTCTCCCAGGGGCAGACATCCGGGTCGCGCGGGCTGATCTGCCAGTTGGTCTGAAACAGGCCCATCGCGTTCATCGTCTCGTGGCGGCTGTTGCGCAGCGCGTCCCAGCCGCGCCCATAGACCCCGTCATAGCGCGCGATATCCTCGGGATGCGCATGCAGCGGCCAATGCGGCGCGGTATGGGCGAGGTAGAGGAAGAAGGGCTGCTCCATCTCCACCGCCTCCTCGACCATGCCGATGGCCCTGTCGGTGATCGCGTCGGTGAAATAGAAATCGTCCGGAAAGGTTTCGACGCGGGTATCGTCCTCCAGCATGTAATGCGGCGAGAAGAAATGCGTGACGCCGTCGACGATGCCATAGAACCGGTCGAACCCGCGCTGGCGCGGGGTGGGGTGGTCGATATCGCCCACCCGCCAGCTGTCCACCTCGCGCGCCATGAAATCCCCGCCCACATGCCACTTGCCCGACATGCAGGTGCGATAGCCCGCCGCCCGCAGATGCTCGGCGATGGTGGCGCAGTCGTTGCGCAGAAAGCCGCGATAGGCGGGCGTGCCCAGATCGGCCCCCATATGGCCGATCCCGGCATTATGCGGGTAAAGCCCGGTCAACAGCGACGCCCGCGTCGGGCAGCATCGCGCGCAATTGTACATCGCCGTCAGCAGCGCCCCGTCGCGCGCCAGACCGTCGATGTTAGGTGTGCGGATCTCGGATCCGGTACAGCCCAGATCGGCAAATCCCAGATCGTCGGCGAGAATGAGAATGATGTTGGGCTTGTCGGACATGGCGGCCTCCTCCTGCACAAGAGAAGGCTATCGCGCCCCGGCCGGTTGCGGGAACCGGGAAATTGCCACCCCGCAACAACAAAACCGCGCCCAAAGGCGCGGTTTTGATTGAAGCTCGAATGTCTTGCGACAGTTCAGCCCTGGCGGGCTTTGAACTTGCGCTGCGTCTTGTTGATCACATAGACGCGGCCTTTGCGACGCACGACGCGGCAGTCCCGGTGGCGGGACTTGAGCGAGCGGAGCGAGTTCCTGACCTTCATGGTCGTCTCCAATTCCTGCGGCGCGGGCCAGCGCCTGGGTTACGCGGGTCCCCTGTGTGAACAGAGGCGTGAAATCATGGTGGGCGGTACAAGGTTCGAACTTGTGACCCCTACGATGTCAACGTAGTGCTCTACCACTGAGCTAACCGCCCATGATTGCCGTCGCGTGCCTGCCCCAGAACGTAATGGGGCGCGGTAGCCCGCGCCGGTAAGCGGGGTCTATAAAAGGAGTCGGCGAGGGGATCAAGGGCTTTTGACCGAACTATTTTCCGGTCTATGATTTTGTTCAACAAGGAGCGTCCATGGTCCAAGCCGCCTACAATCTGTCCCTGCCCGGAAACCGCACCTCCTGCGTGGTTTTTGCCTCGCCGCATAGCGGCTCGCACTACCCGCCTGCCTTCCTGACGCAGACCATACTGGACAATCACGCGATTCGCTCCTCCGAGGACGCCTTTGTAAACACGCTGTTCGACGCCGCCCCCGATTTCGGCGCGCCGTTTCTGACCGCCGTCGCGCCCCGCGCCTATCTCGATCTCAACCGCAGCGCCGACGAGCTGGACCCGGCCCTGATCGAGGGCGTGCGCAAGGGCGGTCACAATCCGCGCGTCGCCTCGGGCCTGGGGGTGATTCCCCGCGTCGTGGCCGGGGGGCGGGCGATCTATCGCGGCAAACTGCCCCTGGCCGAGGCCAACGCGCGCGTCAATCAGGTCTGGCGCCCCTATCACAACCGGCTTCAGCGGCTTCTGGACGAATCGCATGCGCGGTTTGGCCAGGCGATTCTGATCGACTGCCACTCGATGCCGCGCGAGGCGCTGGATGGCACCAGCCGTTCCCATTCCAAACGACCCGAAGTGGTCCTGGGCGACCGGTTCGGCGCCTCGGCCTCGTCCGAGGTGGTCGACCGGGTCGAGGCCGCCTTTGCCGCCGCGGGCCTGCATGTGGTGCGCAATTCGCCCTTTGCCGGCGCTTATGTGACCCAGGCCTATGGCCGCCCTTCGCGCCGCCAGCACGCCATCCAGATCGAGATCGACCGAGCCCTTTACATGGACGAGGCGACGATCAGCCCGAACGCCAATTTCGACGCGATGCGTGCGCTTCTGCGCGCCGTGGTCGCCGATATTGCGACCATCGGGCAAGAGCGCATGCCGCTGGCGGCCGAGTAGGGGCGGCCAACAGTCGCATCAGGGTAACCGGGCGGCTTTCCAGGAAAGCGGTTCCTAAAATCCGACCCGAATGCAAAACACGCCCCGATGCCTGTTTGAAGGAGTCTTTGCCATGCGCGCCGCCCTCGTTTTTGCGTTCTGCCTTACCTCTCCCGCACTGGCCGAAACGTTTGTTCTGCGCGGCAGCCCGCAGGAGGTCACCATCTATCCCGGGGTTGCCCGGATCACGCGCCACATATCGCTGGATCTGCCCGCTGGCACGCATCAGATCATTCTGCCCGACCTGCCGCCGGGCGCCGCCCACCAGACCCCGCGAATCGCGGTCTCGGGCGCGGTTCTGGGCGCGGTTTCGCTGCGTGACAGCGCGCTCGACCCGCTGGCCGACACCGACTCTCCCGCGATCGAGGCGGCGCGCGCTGCGCTCAAGGAGGCGCAGGCGGCGCTGGATGCGCATGCCGATGCCGAGACGGCCGTCACCAACCGCTCTGATGCCGCCGCCGCCCAGATCGCCTTTCTCGAACGGCTGGGCGGGGGCGATGCGCTGCTGGCTGATGCCACGGCGCTGGACGATCTGGTCTCGGTCGTCGGCACCCGGGTGTTGCAAGCCCGTCGCGACATGCTGGCCGCCCGGCAGGAGTTGCGCGGCATGGCCGAAGCCCGCGAAGATCTCGAAGAAGCCCTGACGGATGCCCAACAGGCGCTTGCCGCCCTGCTCACGGCGGGTGAGGATCGCGTGCAGGTCGCCGCCGCCCTCAGTACCGATACCGCCACCACCGCGCAGATCGAGCTGTCGTATTTTGTCGAGGCAGATTGGCGCCCCACCTATGAATTCTCGCTGGCACAGACCGAACCGGTGCAGCTGTCGATCAAGCGGGGCGCCGAAGTCACGCAATACAGCGGCGAGGATTGGCGCGATGTGATGCTGACGCTGTCCACCCTGCGGATCAGCGACACCATCGCCCCCCATGATCTCTCCTCGCAATGGCTGCGGATCGAGAAACCCGCCCCGCCGCAGCCCGCCCCGAAATTGCTGTCACGGACAGAGAGCCTGGCCGAACCGCTGGCCGAGGCGCCGATGATCGTCGACGAAACCGCAGTCGCCTATGCCAGCTTCAACGACGTTGAGGCCAGCTATGCCTTTCCCAATCCCGTCACCGTGGCCAACAATGTCGATCAGGTACGCCTTGCACTCGATACCCTGGGATTCGAGGCCGAGATCTTTGCCCGTGCCGTGCCGCTCCACGACGAAACGGCCTTTCTGATGGCGACGTTCACCAACACCTCGCCCGAGCCGATTTTCGAGAGTTACGAGAACAGATTTTCGCTCGACAACACCCTCATCGGGCGCGGAAACACAGACCAGATCCCCGCCGGGGCCGAGGCGACGCTGGCCTTTGGTCCGGTCGAGGATCTGCGGCTGGATCGCGTCCGTTTGGACAAGAACGAAGGCGACAGCGGCATCATCAACCGTTCGAACACCAGCAGCGAAGAGGTGCGGATCACCATTGAAAACCTGGGCGCCCGGAACTGGCCCGTCCGGCTGCTTGATCGTGTCCCGGTCTCCACGCAAGAGGATCTGGTGATCACCCATTCCGCCACCCCACGCCCGGACATCGAAGACCCGGAGGACAAACAGGGCCTGCTGGAATGGCGGTTCGATTTGGCGCCGGGTGCGGAAAAGTCGATCCTGCTCAAGCACGACATGCAATGGCCGCTGGACATGATCCTTCGCTGACCCCCGGCACCGGGTTCAGCGCATCCCGCGCCCCTTGATGATCGCGTCCGACCCGAACCGCCGACGGATCTCGTCGGTGGCCCGCTCGGCGCGCGCCCGCTGCGCCGCCTGCGGGTCGAGCAGGTCGCCCGAGACATCCGCTTCGGCCTCGGGGCACAGATGCGACAACCCGCAGCCCAAGAGCCGGTAAGGTCCCTGATCCCCCAACTGGTCGAACAGCGCGCGCGCGGTGCGATAGATCCGGTCGGCCATCTGCGTCGGGTCGCGCAGCGCTTGCTGCCGCGACAGGATGCGGTGATTGGCGCGTTTCAGCTTCAGGGTCACCACCCGCCCCGCCAGCCTGCGCGCCTTGGCCCGATCCGCCACCTTCTCCGCCATCCGCCAGATATGGCCATCCAGCACGTCCAGATTCGCGGTATCCTCGAAAAACGTGGTCTCGTTGCTGATCGACTTGATCGGATCATGCGCCGAAACGCGCCGGTGATCCTCGCCGCGCGCCAGATGCCACAGCCGCTGCCCCATCGCACCGAACCGGGCGACCAGCGCCTCCTGATCCCAGCGCAACAAGTCGGTAAAGCTGCGGATGCCCGCGCGTTCCAGGCTCTCTTGCGCCGCCGGGCCTATGCCCCAGATCAGCCGCACCGGCTTGTCGCGCAGGAACTCTGCCGTCTCGGCCCGCCCGATCACCGAGAACCCGCGCGGCTTGTCCAGGTCCGAGGCCACCTTGGCCAGGAACTTGTTGTGGCTGAGCCCGACCGAGCCGGTCACGCCCAGCTCGTCCTTCATCCGCTTGACCAACCGCGCCAGCATGACCGCCGGGGGATGCCCATGCAGCCGCTGTGTGCCCGACAGGTCCATAAAGGCCTCGTCCAGCGACAAGGGTTCCACCACCGGGGTCAGCTCGTCCATCATCGCACGGATCTGTTTTGACACCTCGGCATAGACCGACATGCGCGGCTTGATCACCACCGCATCCGGGCAGAGCTTCAGCGCCTGAAACATCGGCATGGCCGAGCGCACGCCGCGGATCCGTGCCACATAACACGCGGTCGAGACCACGCCGCGCTTGCCGCCCCCGATGATCACCGGCTTGTCGGCCAGGTCCGGATTGTCACGCTTTTCCACGCTGGCATAAAAGGCATCGCAATCCATATGCGCGATGGTCAACACGTCCAGTTCGGGATGGCGCAGCACCCGCGGGCTGCCACAGACCGGACAGCGTCGGGCCTCCCCGGTCCGGGCCAGGCATTCGCGGCAAAGTCCGGGTGCAGAGGTCATCGGGTGTATCCGACCGGAGAACGGGCTATATCTCTCCTATCTAGACCGACTCGCAGCGGAGAGAAAAGGTGACACAGGACCAGACGGAGTTTTCCGGCGCCAAGCTGGCCCTGTTCCTCGGGCAATCACTGCTGGTGATCCGGCGCGATGACCGGGCCGATATCCCTTGGCCTGATCATTGGGACCTGCCCGGCGGCGGGCGCGACGGCAATGAAACCCCATTGGATTGCGCCCTGCGCGAAACCCGCGAAGAGGTCGGGCTGGTTGTCCCCGCCGATCAGGTCATCTGGCGCGTCAATTACCTCCGGCCGCATGGCCGAATCTGGTTCTTCGCGGCGCATCTTCCCGCAACCTGGAGCGCCCAGGTGGTGCTGGGCGACGAAGGTCAGGAGTGGCAGCTGATGGAGCCATGCGACTACATACGCCATCCCAAAGCGGTGCCGCATTTCGCCGAACAGCTGGACATCTATCTTGGCAGCCCTGAGTATCAGCGCCGGGCCTGAACAAGACGCCTGAACCGGGATTTTGTTGAGAAAGGCCCCCCGCACGCTGGGCGGGGGGAGGTAACGAACCTCAGGAAGACATGGTTCGTTGGGGAGTGTCTCAAGTGTAAGGGTCGCCGAAAATCCGGTGGTGGAGTAGGCCGGAGTCCCAACAGACCGAAACTCGCCTTTTTAATGTGTTTTTGGGGGCACAGCGGCAAAATGGCGCGGAATCGGCGGAAAGTCCGGTTTTTCAGGCCGTTAGGCGAGAATCTTGGGTGACGTAAGGTCACTCGATGCCGCAGGCGCTGCACAAGGCAAGAAATTTTTGCGGTGCCGCCGCACCCGGTGCGGCGGTGTCTGCAGGGCCTCAGGCCCGGTTCGGGGCGGTGGCTTGTGGCGAAGTCATTTCCCGCAGGATCGCCGCGACCGCGGCGCGCGGGTCGGCGGCGCGGACCACAGGGCGGCCGACCACGATGTGATCGGCACCATCGGCGATGGCATTGGCGGGCGTGGCCACCCGTTTCTGGTCGCCCAAGTCTGCGCCCGCAGGGCGCACACCCGGGGTCACGATCAGCCGCCCGTCCGCCTCGGGCAGGGCGCGAATGGCGGCGGCCTCCTGCGGGCTGGCGATGATCCCGTCGGCGCCTGCCGAAAAGGCGCGTGCCGCGCGTTCGATCACCAACTCGCTGACCGTGCCAGGCATCATCAGCCCGGCATCCAGGTCGGCGCGTTCCAGCGAGGTCAGGATGGTCACGGCAAGGATCTTCAGGTCCTTGCCGGCGGCGCCTTCCTTGGCGGCGCGCACCACATGCGGATCGCCATGCACGGTCAGGAAATCCAGATCGTACTGTGCCAGCCCGCGCACCGCGGCCTCGACCGTGTTACCGATGTCGAAGAGTTTCATGTCCAGGAAGATGCGCTTGCCATGTTCCTGTTTCAGCTCGTTGGCCAGCGCCAGCCCACCGCCCGTAAGCATGCCCAGCCCGATCTTGTAGAACGATACCATGTCGCCCAGCCGTTCGGCCATGTTCAGCCCGTCCAGCGCATTGGGTACGTCAAGGGCGACGATCAGGCGATCGTCGGCAAGGGGGGTATCGGTCATCTGGGGATCCTCCGGCAGGGGTCGCCCGTACATAATCGGGGTATTCTGCCGAGGCAAGCGCGGATCGGAATGCACCCGCAAGGTGCGCTTCCGCGCCTGAACGCCCCCTTGAAGGGGCATTACAGCCTTGGGCCGGGCGCCGCGCATCCGCGCGGCGCGGGCACGTCGACCGCGTTACGCCGCGCCCAGGGCCAGGCCTTCGTCGATCCGGAGCTCCTGCTTGCCCGAGCGGAATTCAGGCATCCGTCGCATCTGCCGCAACGCGTCGCCGACAAAGGCCTGCGCGCGCGCCACCGGGTTCGCCTCTCCGGGCAGGTCCAGCGAGCAGAACAGCGTCACGATCCGGTCGGCAAGCGTCAGGCAGACGCTGGCGGAATGGCGCGAGGTGTTGGCGCAATAACTGTAGCGCGAGATTTCGATATTGGTGATCAACATCACGAGTCTCCATGTTCTGGAACCATGTGACACCGGAAATATTGCCAAATAGGGGCGACAATAGGGGAAAATAGCGAAAACTGTATCAGATTGAGGCTTCTTGGGGTCAAGCTCTTGAAGCCGGGGGAATAGTTCCCAGATTGGTTTCGAGGCCCATACCGCCGCGTGCTGCCGGGCAGGCGCAGGCAAGACAGGGCGCTTGGAAAAGGAGAGAAAGATGGACTTGTCCAAGTTCACCGAGCGTGCACGCGGTTTCGTGCAGGCGGCGCAGACCATTGCACTGCGCGAGGGGCACCAACGGCTGGCGCCCGAACACCTTCTCAAGGCATTGATGGATGACGATCAGGGGCTGGCGAGCAACCTGATCACCCGCGCCGGTGGCGCGCCCTCGCGCGTGGTCGAGGCGCTGGACGTGGCGATGTCGAAACTGCCCAAGGTCAGCGGCGAAGCGGCCCAGGTCTATCTTGACGGCCAGACCGCCAAGGTGCTGGACGAGGCTGAGCAGATCGCCAAGAAGGCGGGCGACAGCTTTGTTCCGGTCGAACGCATCCTGATGGCGCTCTGCATGGTCAAATCCAAGGCCAAGGAGGCGCTGGATGCCGGTGCCGTCACCGCGCAAAAGCTCAACGAGGCGATCAACGACATCCGCAAGGGCCGCACCGCCGACACGGCGAGCGCGGAAGAGGGCTATGACGCGCTCAAGAAATACGCCCGCGACCTGACCGAGGCCGCCGCCGAGGGCAAGATCGACCCGATCATCGGGCGCGACGAGGAAATCCGCCGCTCGATGCAGGTGCTCAGCCGCCGGACCAAGAACAACCCCGTCCTGATCGGTGAGCCGGGCGTTGGCAAGACCGCCATCGCCGAGGGCCTGGCGCTGCGCATCGTCAATGGCGATGTGCCCGAGAGCCTGCGCGACAAGAAGCTCCTGGCTCTCGACATGGGCGCGCTGATTGCCGGCGCGAAATATCGTGGCGAGTTCGAGGAACGGCTCAAGGCCGTGCTGAACGAAGTGACGGCAGCGGCAGGCGAGATCATCCTGTTCATCGACGAGATGCACACGCTGGTGGGTGCCGGTAAATCCGACGGCGCGATGGATGCGGCCAACCTGATCAAACCGGCGCTGGCGCGCGGCGAATTGCACTGCATCGGTGCCACCACGCTGGATGAATACCGCAAATACGTGGAAAAAGACGCGGCCCTGGCCCGCCGGTTCCAGCCCGTGATGGTCGAGGAACCGACCGTCGAGGATACGATCAGCATCCTGCGCGGCATCAAGGAGAAATACGAGCTGCACCACGGCGTGCGCATCTCCGACTCGGCGCTGGTTTCGGCGGCAACGCTCAGCCACCGTTACATCACCGACCGGTTCCTGCCCGACAAGGCGATCGACCTGATGGACGAGGCGGCCAGCCGCCTGCGGATGGAGGTCGACAGCAAGCCCGAGGAGCTTGACCAGCTCGACCGCCAGATCCTGCAATTGCAGATCGAGGAAGAGGCGCTGAAGCGCGAGGACGATGCCGCATCGAAAGATCGGCTTGCCACGCTGCAAAAGGACCTTGCCGATTTGCAGGAGCACAGCGCCGAGATGACCGCCCAATGGCAGGCGGCACGGGACAAGCTGGCCTCGGCGCGCGACCTCAAGGAACAGCTCGACCGGGCCCGCGCCGAACTGGAAATCGCCAAGCGCGAAGGCAACCTGGCCCGTGCCGGCGAGCTTAGCTATGGCATTATCCCGGGGCTAGAAAAGCAGCTGACCGATGCTGAAACCCGCGAGGATACCGGCCTGATGGCCGAGGAAACCGTGCGCCCCGAACAGATCGCGGCAGTGGTCGAACGCTGGACCGGCATCCCGACCTCCAAGATGCTCGAAGGCGAGCGGGAAAAGCTTCTGCGTATGGAAGACGAGCTGCACAAGCGCGTCATCGGCCAGAACGCGGCCGTCACAGCCGTGGCCAACGCGGTGCGCCGGGCACGCGCGGGGCTCAACGACGAGAACCGGCCGCTGGGTTCGTTCCTGTTCCTCGGGCCCACCGGTGTGGGCAAGACCGAACTGACCAAGGCCGTGGCCGAATACCTCTTTGACGACGACGCCGCGATGGTGCGCATCGACATGTCCGAGTTCATGGAGAAACACTCGGTCGCCCGCCTGATCGGCGCGCCTCCGGGCTATGTCGGCTATGACGAGGGCGGCGTGCTGACCGAGGCGGTCCGCCGTCGGCCCTATCAGGTGGTGCTGTTCGACGAGGTGGAAAAGGCCCACCCGGACGTATTCAACGTCCTGCTTCAGGTGCTCGACGACGGCATGCTGACCGACGGTCAGGGCCACCATGTCGACTTCAAGCAGACGCTGATCGTGCTGACCTCGAACCTCGGCAGCCAGGCGCTCAGCCAGCTGCCCGAAGGTTCCGACGCCAGCGCCGCCCGGCGTGACGTGATGGATGCGGTCCGCGCGCATTTCCGGCCCGAGTTCCTGAACCGGCTCGACGAGACGATCATCTTCGACCGGCTCAAGCGCGCCGATATGGACGGGATCGTGTCGATCCAGCTGGGCCGCCTGGCCAAGCGTCTGGCCAATCGCAAGATCGGGCTGGAGCTGGACGACGCGGCGCGGACCTGGCTGGCAGATGCGGGCTATGACCCGGTCTATGGCGCCCGCCCGCTCAAGCGCGTAATCCAGCGCGACCTGCAAAACCCGCTGGCCGAGAAGCTGCTGGCCGGCGAGATCAAGGACGGCGAGACCATCGCCATCACCGCCGGGGACGAGGGGCTGATCATTGGCGACCGGGTGGTCAGCTTGAACCGCCCGCGGCCGGATGACGCCGTGGTCCACTGATCCGCGACACTGCAACAGAAAGGCCCGCCAGTTCTGGCGGGCCTTTTCTTATCCGGCATTGTCGGTTGAGCATCCCTGCCAACGAAAGGAGCCGCCCGGACAACCGGGCGTTTGCCCCTCCCGCTCATGTCGCCTAAGCTTGCGCCAAGGAGGCTCCCATGTGCTTTTCCGCCACCGCAAGCTTTGTCGCCGGCACCGTCCTGATCGCGGGCGGGGCGGTCTCGTTGCGCAGGGCGCGCGACCTGCGGTCGCGGTTCCTCGGCTTTGGGGCATTTCCCCTGCTCTTCGGCATCCAGCAGATGTCCGAGGGCGTCCTGTGGCTGTCGCTTGACAGCCCGGACGTGGCACAGCCCGGCGGCGCGGCGCTGGTGTTTCTGTTCTTCGCCTATTGGTTCTGGCCCTTCTGGGTGCCACTCTCTGCGGCCCTGGTCGAGCCTGACCGCACTCGCCAACGCCTGTTTGAGGGACTGTCCGCCTTTGGCTTCTGCCTTGGTGCGGCGCTGTACCTGCCGGTGCTGGTCGATCCGGACACGCTCGACATCTGTCTGGTGCGGCATTCGATCCAGTACGAGAACCCGGTCATGTTCCCGGGCGAGGCCGCCAAGACAGTCGTACGGCTGGTTTACGCCCTGGTGATCTGCCTGCCGTTGCTGGGATCCTCCCATCGGCAGGTGCGCATCTTTGGCGCGCTGATCGTGGCCTCGGTCGCGGCGGGCTTTGTCTTTGCCGCTTATGCCTTCACCTCGATCTGGTGTTTCCTGGCCGCGCTGATCTCGGGTTACATCGTCTACATGATGTATGCTCTGGCGCGCGACGACCGCGCGGGCGACCCGGCGCGGCGCACCCAGTCCTGAGCCTTAACCGCTGGCGGTCCGCTCGTCGCAGGTCTTCTTGGCCTGGCTGACCGTCAGCGTGTTGCCGATGATCCCGACATCATTGGTCAGGGCAGGGGCGCTTCCCTGAGGCGGCGGCGCAAAGCCAAAGGTCACCGCCCGCTCGCCCGGCCGGGCAAGGCTGGGCGATGGCCCCTGCCAGACATAGATCCGCTGGCTGCCGGGCATGCCCAACCTTGTCAGCGCATGGTCGCCCACCCCGCACCAATAGATCGCGTTTTCGGAAAACGCGGCCACCACCTCGATCAACCCGCCCGCCACCGGATAGGCGGCCGAACGGGATTCGTTTCCCGCCATCACCGCGGTCGCGGTCAAAACGGTTGCCAGACTTGCAACGCGATACAGGCCAACTCTCGGCATCAGGGCACTCCTTTCCTCTGAAAGGAATACGCCCGGATGCCCGAGGCGGATCGAAATTGGCCGTTCTTTCTTGGTACAAAACGGTCAATCCCGCCCCGGGGCGGCGTACAAAACGGTCAATTCGGCCCGGATCTACTGGTCGACGGCCTCGCGCACGATTCCGTCCAACAGCCCTTGAACCTCCTGCAACGGCCCCTCGGGATAGCCTCGGAACCCGACCATAACCTCTTCTGATCCGGCCTTCTGAGCGACGAAGATGCCATAGGGGCAGAACACGATGTTCATCGGGTCCGCCTCCATCACCCGGCGCGACACGGTGGCCGAGCAGAACGTGTAAACCTCGGCCTTTTCAAACAGAACCACCTCCGATCCTACGTCGGCCCGGGTCCGTTCCAGCATGTCGCCGACGTGGCTGACATGGTCTATGACCAACCCGCGACCGACGATGGCGCTTTCGACGGCAAAGGCCACATCGGAAAAACTCTCGTTAGTTGAATAGGTTACCATCTCCTGAGCGGATACGGCGGTTGCGGTCGCCGCAAGTGTCAGTGCCAGCATTAACTGTTTCATAGCGCTTCTCCCTTTGTGATGTGACGCGGCTTGCACGATGCGCCAATCGGTTACAGTCTTGAACCACAGATCACATCCGTCCTTGAGACATATCAATATATCGGAGTTCCGGCATGGGTTTCGCGTATAATTCCATCGAGGTCATGGCCATCATCTTCATCGGCGTCCTTGGCCTGGCCGCGCTGCTGCTGGTGATCTTTTTTGTCATAGACAGGTTCCAGACCCAGGATGCGATCCGTCGGAACTATCCGGTAATTGGAAGATTTCGTAATATTTTCACAGAGTTAGGAGAGTTCTTCCGGCAGTATTTCTTTGCCATGGACCGCGAGGAGATGCCGTTCAACAGGGCACAGCGCAACTGGGTCTACAACGCCAGCGAGGCCAAGGGGAACACGGTGGCCTTCGGCTCCACGCGCAACCTGAACATCCCCGGCACCCCGATTTTCATGAACGCACCCTTTCCCCCACTGGACGACCAATATGCCACGACCGCGCCGATGCTGATCGGCCCGACCTGCCGCCAACCCTATCTGGCGCCGTCCTTTTTCAACATTTCCGGCATGTCCTATGGCGCGATTTCCAAGCCTGCGGTCAGGGCCCTGTCGCGCGGCGCAAAGGTGGCCGGGGTCTGGCTGAACACCGGAGAAGGGGGTTTATCTCCCTACCACCTTGAAGGCGGCTGCGACATCGTTTTCCAGATCGGCACGGCCAAGTTCGGAGTGCGGGACGCCGACGGCAACCTCAGCGACGAGAAACTGCGCGAGGTGGCGGCGCTGCCGCAGGTCAAGATGTTCGAAATCAAGCTGAGCCAGGGCGCCAAGCCGGGCAAGGGCGGCATCCTGCCCGCCGCCAAGATCGACGAGGAAGTTTCGAAAATCCGTGGTGTTCCAATGGGTAAGGACGCGATCTCGCCCAACCGCCACCGCGAGGTTGACGATTTCGACGGGTTGCTCGACCTGATCAATCACGTGCGCGAGGTCACCGGAAAACCGGTTGGGATCAAGACCTGCATGGGTTCGGCCGACCCCTGGTTCGAGTTCTTTCGCAAAATCCGCGAACGCGGCGACGACAGCGCGCCGGACTTCATCGCGGTCGATGGCGGCGAGGGCGGGACCGGCGCGGCCCCGATGCCCCTGATCGACCTAGTGGGCCTGCCGTTGCGCGAGGCGCTGATCCGCATGGTCGACCTGCGCGACCTCGCGGGCCTACACGACCGCATCCGCATCATCGCCGCCGGCAAGCTGGTCGCGCCAGGGGACGTCGCCTGGGCAATTTGCCTGGGCGCCGACTTCATCGCGTCGGCGCGCGGGTTCATGTTCTCTTTGGGATGTATCCAGGCGCTCAAGTGCAACAAGAACACCTGTCCGACAGGGATCACCACCCATATCCCCTCGTTGCAGAAGGGGCTTGTGGTGCCGGAAAAGGAAAAACGAGTGGCCGCCTATGCGCGTTCGGTGATTGGCGAGGTCGAGACCATCGCCCATTCGGTCGGCGTGGCCGAGCCCCGGCAGATGCGCCGGCGGCATGTCCGGATCGTCTGCGACGATGGAACCTCGGTACAGATGAA
Organism: Ruegeria marisflavi; assembly: GCF_025673445.1. Taxonomy (NCBI): domain Bacteria; kingdom Pseudomonadati; phylum Pseudomonadota; class Alphaproteobacteria; order Rhodobacterales; family Roseobacteraceae; genus Ruegeria; species Ruegeria marisflavi. Next base: position 2,047 of record NZ_JAOVQN010000014.1, on the reverse strand, counting down.
TGACCTCTACCCTTCGGTATTGCTCGGCGCCGAGGGCACCGCTCGGGCGCGCGGCAACAAGCAGTTCGAGGAGGGGTTGAAGCGTCTCGGCATTGTTTGACGCGTCAATTGTTTCAGGCTGGCAACGCAGCTGTGAAGCGAGTTGCGTTGGCGGTTCGGTCCGTCGGCTCTACACTCTTTGAATGTGGAAGTAACGGAGTGCCCGATGGCCCATCGCTGGAACAATGACCTTAGCCGTGCCGACATCACGCCCGAGGCCACTTTCTTGAACCGCCGCCATGTGCTGGCTGGTCTGGCCGCAAGCGGCCTGAGCGCGGTTGCCGGACGGGCAAGGGCAGAAACGCTCGAGCCGAACAGTTGGGAAGAGATCACCGGTTACAACAACTTCTACGAGTTTGGTACCGGCAAGGGCGATCCGGCGGAATACGCCCATCTGCTGACCACCAAACCCTGGTCGGTCAAGATCGACGGCATGGTCGACCGGCCCGGCGACTATGATTTTCAGGACATTATGTCGGAAATGACGGTCGAGGAGCGAATCTATCGGTTCCGCTGCGTCGAGGCCTGGTCGATGGTGATCCCCTGGAACGGGTTCGAACTGGCCGATCTGCTTGCCATGGCCGGGGTGCAGGAGGGGGCGAAATACGTCGCCTTTGAAACGCTCTACCGGCCCGAGGAAATGCCCGGCACCCGCTATCCGGTGTTGGATTGGCCCTATCGCGAGGGTCTTCGCCTCGACGAGGCGATGCACCCGCTGACCCTGATGGCGACCGGCATCTACGGCAAGCCGCTGCCCAACCAGAACGGCGCGCCGCTGCGGCTGGTGGTGCCATGGAAATACGGGTTCAAGTCGATCAAGTCGATCGTGCGGATCACCCTGACCGACAAGGAGCCGCCGACCAGCTGGAACATGGCGATCCCCAGTGAATACGGGTTCTACAGCAATGTGAACCCCGAGGTCAGCCACCCGCGATGGAGTCAGGCCAGCGAACGCAAGATCGGTGGCGGTTTCTTTGTAAAACGGGTGCCGACATTGATGTTCAACGGTTACGAAAAAGAAGTTGCCGGGCTTTACGAAGGTATGGATCTGGCGAAATACTTCTGAACCGTGGATCGTGTGAATGGATATCTGCGCCGGGTGCCGGTTTGGCTGGTCTATACGGTCGGAGTATTGCCCGTTCCGATTTGGCTGTGGCTTGGCATAAACGGGCAGCTGGGCATTGATCCCGTGAAAGAGATCGAGCATCGCCTTGGCGAACTGGCCTTACAAGCATTGTTGTTCGGTTTGGCGATTACACCTCTGCGCCGCTATCTTCGCCTCAACCTGATCAAGTTCCGCCGCGCAATCGGGGTGTTGGCATTCTACTATGTCAGCTGCCACCTGCTTGTCTGGCTGGTGCTTGATGTTCAGATCCCCGCGCAGATCTGGGCGGATATCGTTAAACGTCCGTATATCACAATAGGCATGGCCGCGTTCGCGCTGTTGCTGCCACTGGCGGTGACGTCGAACAACTGGTCGGTGCGGCTCGGCAATGCGTGGCGCCGGTTGCACCGGTTGGTTTATCCCGCCGTTCTGTTGGGGGCGATCCACTATTTGATGCTGGTCAAGGGATTTCAGTTCGAGCCACTGATCTATCTTGGTATGGTCCTGCTGCTGCTTGGGCTGAGGTTGCCGGACTTACGGCGCCGAACAGCTTTGTGATCTCAGTCCTCTAGGCGCAATTTTCCGTCGGTCGAAAGCCGTTGGGTGATTCCGTGGGCGTGTAACGTTTTTGGACGGTGTCGGGTCTTTGGGTCGCCCTGTTATGGTGTTTGTTGGCTGCTAGGGCACAAGATGTGGGCTTGTGAGGTATCGTTCGAAAGATATCGGCGAGTGGGTTCAGGGTGCGAGAGGTTTCTGGTGGGGCGTCTTAACGATCCAGAGATTTCGTAAGTGTATGAAAATAAGAGATTTCGTGGACCCATCGAAGTTTTTTGATTTTTTTGTAAAAAGGCTCTTGCGGCTGTTGGAGAGAGACCGTAGATAGCCCCTCACCGGCGGCGCTGA